>CAZATM010000129.1:0-19619 GCA_964488065.1 uncultured Neisseria sp. | reverse complement strand
ATCTCAAAAGATAATTCTTTATTGAGCCAAGCGCTATTGTCTTCAATAAATTTATACTTTACCGCGCTTGATTGGCAAAGTATATAGCGGCCTTTTTTAAGATTTCGTTCTCCATTTTAGCGCGGGCTAATTCTTTCTTTAGCTGCGCCAACTCAGCTAACTGTTCGGAAATAACCGCCGGTTCGCTTCGCTTGTTATATTTGGCGAGCCAACCATGTAAGGTATTTTCATTTACTTCATAAGCTTCTGCAGAATTTTGCGGCACATAATTCATCAATGTTAGTCTTTTTGCCATAGTGCCTCACAAAATGCAACCAATGATTTAATCGATTTCTTTGCATTTTTGTACTTAAGCTCAGGCTTGAATTGACGTGTAATTGGTAAAAAGTTGTAGCTAACTTAAAAATATGTGTTATAATAACCGTCAGTTTTGAAGATTAATAATGTATGCTGTTTGTTTTAAAGGTAAAATCATGCATAAAAATAAAAGTCAATTTGATATTGAATTAAGATTCGAAATCTCCCCACATCAAACTAACACACAATCTTCCAGATGGAAGTACTCTCCTCCTAAACTATCCACACATCATGTCCCAAATATGACAACCAAAACGGTACCTCACAATACTGAGATGTATCCGCAGGTCGGTCCATCATAATCCATTGATGAAAACTATAGCTTGATCAACTGTAGATAAGCAACTAGCTCAAAACGTCGAAAGAGTCAGCTGATTAAAAAGTCTAGCAACATATTTGGTTGTGTCCAAAAGATACAACCATATCCAGATACTGACGATTTGTAAAAATGTTTTAGCGTAGTTTTGTCAGTAGTGGTAAGTTTGTCGTGGTTAAATGATTAGCAAAAAATAGATTCTTCGTGGTTTTTTCTACATGGGTTTCTGTGATGGCGATAGTTAGATAGCAAATTTTCACCTCTCAATATGGTGCATCAGGCTATTTAGTTTGTGGGATAAAGGAATTAGTGAATGAAACTCAGTGGTTATGATGATTTTGATAATTCAACGAATGAAACAGTGGTTATTTTATGCGCCAAAGTTCGGCTGGATTATATTGCACCGCAGTACCTGCTCAAATATAAGTCCGGTAATGATGCTGGATTTATTTGTCAGTTGTTTGAAGAGGATGGCGATAATGGTTTAAATGCCATTGAAGGTGATTTCGCCATCAGTTATTGGCATAAGCTCCGCCAAGAAGTTGTGTGTTTAACCAGTACCTTTACAGTATTCCCACTCTACTATTATTATGATCAGCAGTTATTTGCCGCGGCAAATGAAATTGATCAATTATTTGATGACCGACAGGTTCCGCGGAAACCTAATTTACATTATATCGCCAATATTGGTCAGCGAATTCACAGTCAAAACAAAGATGCGGAAACCCTTTTTGAAAATGTACATTATGTTCCAGGCGGGCGAGTTTATCGTTTTACTAAAGATGGCTTGCGTAAACATAAATATTGGCAACCGAATATTAATAAACGCTATGACTATAAAACTGAACAACAGTGGGCGGATGCGATCGCTGGGGTATTTAGTGAAGCAGTAAATTGTCGCATCAAAGGTGCTGGTGAACAAGGAATTTTACTGAGTGGTGGATTAGATTCCTCAGCGATGGCATCAGTGGCGGAAAAGACTCTAGCCCAGCAAGGTAAAAAACTCTATGCTTTTAGCCATGTTTTGCCGTTGGATTATCAAGGTAAAGCGTGGGATGAGCGTGAATATATCGAACTATTCCGCGATAAAAATATCGAAATAAATTATTTGGATCGTATTAGCCATGCTAATTTTGATGAACTGAGAAGAGTTGCTCAAGATGTCCGGACTACCGCTTCGTTAAATAGCTTTTTTACCCAGCAAAAATTAATAGACTTGGTTAAAGAAAAAAATGTTACCAATCTATTGGTTGGTACTTTTAGTGAATTGGGAATGTCGGGGTATGGTTTTGGTTACTTTACCGAGTTACTCTTGACCGGTCATTGGTGGTCATTAATTCGTGAAACGCGAGCAATGGCAAAATTAATGAAAAGGAATTGGTTGCGGCTATTTGTTTCTGATGTCTTGCGCCCGCTGATTCCTGAAGCGTTGTTTTACGTGTTTAGCCCGCGGTTGCGCGAAGAAAGTCAACTGGCACAAATCCCGTTTAAAGATAGTTTACTGGCTAAGCAAGTGCTTCTCGCTAAACCTAAGTACGGCAAAATGTTTGCTGCCACCAATCATCGCCAATATCAGGTTGATTCAATCAATCGGGTCATGGAAATGAATGTCGGGGCGATTCTTGAGAGCGACGGTTTAGCGCGGAGTTTTCCGTTTTTGGATCGGCGGGTGGTTGAAATTTGTCTGGCGGCACCGGGATGGATGAAAGTTAACAATGGTTATCGCCGGAATATTATTCGTCGGAGTATGCGCGGGATTATGCCGGATAAGGTCTGTACGCGCCTAACCAAGGGCGAGGCGACACCGTGCTTTCCTGAGCAGGCTTTGGCATATGCGAGTGACTTTCAGCAGTTAATTCGCGAGATTCCTCGTGACAGCTACGCGGCTCAAGTCTTGGATTTGGATAAGTTAGCCGAATTATGTGGTGACGGCTGTGCTCATAGTACCAAACTAAGTCCACAAAATTTTGTAATGGTGGTGCCCCCAGCGATCAGTTTAGCGTATTTTTTGAATACTTTCTCGCGAAACAGTGGTTAACCTAGATTCGGTAAGTTAAATAATCGTTTTATCATGGTAGATAGCCGAGTTGTTGCATGACTGAGTTATGTTTATTGATGATTGCTTCAATTTGTGCCGAAGTTAATTCATTCTGCCAGCCACCGGCAAGACCTTTGCGGAAAAATTTTTCCATATTTTGCGGTTTTTCGCGAAAACTATCCTGCTGCTCCTGCGATTGTAAGTTTTTAAAATCTGAATTAAGGATGCTTTTTGCTACATTGGCATCATCAGCGGCAAGCCCACAAAATTTTGCTAACTGGGCGACGGTTTCCTGCGGTTGGGTATGCAAATCTTCATAGCGGATTAATAATAGCGGGATTTCGGTTTGCGTAAGCCAACTATTGACATGCTCACTCCAGGTCAATAGCTTTTGGCGAAATTGATTACTTACCCCCGTAGTTTTGGCTGACATGCAGTGGCTTGAGTCATTTAATAACTCAATGGCTTTGTCAATTGAAGAATTATTGTGTGCTGCATAAGAAATCGCTACATCCAGCGGGTTACGGACGATATAGATGACGCCCTTGGTGGCATGAGCCGGAAAAATTGGCTGATTAGCGGTGTTTAGGGTATAGGCATCATGCACTTTGATATAGAGTGGTTTTTGGCTGGAGTTTGATAAGTGATTATATACCTGCGGACGAATAATATCAATTTCATCATAACTTAGTACGGTAGAATTAATCAGGGTAGCATTTTCAAAACTACTACGGGCACTAGCAATGCCATCGGTTTGTAATTGATTAATATTTACTATTGTTTCATTTAGTAGATTACTGATTAAGGCACGACACCAAGTATTTCCAGATTTGGGGTAGGATGCCAGCCAAATAATATTGTTACTCATTCCAGTCTCCTATGGTTATCAATGAATCCTCAAGCAACTTCGCGTGTACTTGGTGGGCAAATTGTTGATAATTGTATTTATGTGGACGGGTTATTTTTAGGATATTACAGTTATTGGCTAACTGTACCGCTAGTTTAAATGAATTGCGGGAATTATTGCATGCTTCTACCAGTTGTGGATAGTGCGTTAGTGCCAGTAGTTCGTCGATTTTATCGGTGGCGGTCAGTGTCTGAAAGTCGATCGTTGCGGCATTGTGAATGATTAAGTGAATTAGATTTTTAATTGGTAGTACTTCATCGTTAGCCAAAGTCAGCGGAAATTCATATTTTAGTAGGTTAGCGCGCACTGGGAGTTGTTGATCATTATTTAATGTCAAATGGTTACAGCTATCTTGCCAGAGCGTTAGTGGCGTATTATTGGGGACAATCTGTGCCGTTTTTAATTGTGGGTGTGATTTTACAAGCAATAAGCCATCGCTGATTAGCGGGTAGCCAAATTCTTGCTGTAAGGTTCTCGCTAATGCGCTGGTTCCATTGGATGAATTGCTGGCAATCAAAAGTGCACTGGTTCCGATTTTTAGCGAGCTACCACGTAAAATTAGATAACCCTGTTGATTTAATAAATAGGTAAAAATCGTATCCAGCAAAAAGGTTTTTAGATCTTGGGCGTTACTGTTGGTGTTTTTTTCAACGGTGATAACCTTGTCTTTGCAGTGGAAACGTGCGATTCCCGGTATTTCGTGATAAAGTTCGCTGGTTGACGCGCGAGTAAAAAGACCGATTAGGGGAGCCACTAAATCACTATCGTCAATAGTACCCAATTTTAAGATATAATCAGGCGCAGTTGCTGGCGCGCTTATTAGTAAATTAGCAAATTCAATTTCAGATGCCAAAGTCATTCCAAATAGCCGATAATAATTCATAGTCTAATATTCCAACTTGATTTTACTGTTATGCGGATAGGTAAATTATTATCCGGCAGCGCAGCACTTAATTTATAATAATGTGTTTGTCATAGTGCGATATTATGCCATATGTAAAGGGGTGAGGTTAGTTCGGATTGGTGGTCGTGGATTTTGTGTACATGGTTTTATATGGGTTTGAGTGCGGTTAAAATTTATGGAAGTTAGATAATTGGAAAGAATAATTTTAAATCAACGGCAAATTTGTGATGTTGAGCTGATATTAAATGGCGGGTTTAGTCCGTTAAGCGGATTTATGAGCGAAGCCGATTATAATCGGGTCTGTAATGAAATGCGTTTGGTCGATGGCTCATTATTTCCCATTCCAGTGACCTTGGATATTGATGCTGAATTCGTCAAGCAACTGGTAATCGGTGACGAAATTATTTTGACTGATGTCGAACTAAACCCATTGGCATTAATGGCGATTGATTCAATCTGGAAACCTAATAAACAACTTGAAGCGGAATTGGTGTTGGGAACATCTGATTCTAAACATCCGCAAGCCGCGATATTGTTTAATAATAGCGGTGAATATTATATTGGCGGTAAATTAAGTCCGCTCAATAATATTATTCATTATGATTTCAAACAGTTGCGCTATACGCCAACAGAATTAAAACACTATTTTAAACAATCGGGGTGGGATAAAGTTGTCGCCTTTCAAACCCGCAATCCAATTCATCGCGCCCATTTTGAACTGATGCAGCAAGCTCTGCTACAATCTGGTGCAAAATTACTTTTACATCCGGTGGTCGGGCAAACCAAGGTTGGAGATGTCAATCATTATACCCGGGTAAGATGTTATCAACAGGTAGTTGGAAAATTTGCTGCCGGTAGTGCGCTGTTAAGTCTATTGCCGTTGGCAATGCGGATGGCCGGTCCGCGGGAAGCTCTATGGCATGCGTTAATTCGAAAAAATTATGGCGCGACGGCATTCATTGTCGGTAGAGATCATGCCGGGCCTGGGAATGATAGTGCCGGTAAGCCCTTTTATGATCCATATGCAGCTCAGCAGTTGGTAAAAGAGCATGAAGCTGAGCTGGGAATGGAGATTTTAACCTTCTCTGAATATGCCTATGTTGCCAATCAAAAATGTTTTCTTCCGGCGGATAAACTAAAAGATAGTGATCAGGTGCTTAATATTTCAGGAACCAAATTTCGTGAAATGTTAGAGCAGGGTGAAGAAATTCCAGAATGGTTTTCTTTTCCGGAAGTTATTCAGGAATTGCAAAAAACTTTTCCTCCTCGCGATAAACAAGGGTTTACTATTTTCTTTACCGGACTATCTGGTGCCGGTAAATCAACACTAGCAAATGCTTTAATTAATCGGTTACAAGAGTATGGTGATCGTCAGATAACGTTATTGGATGGTGATGTTGTCGTAGCAATTTATCTAGTGAGCTGGGTTTTTCGCGTGAGCATCGTGATTTGAATATCCGGCGGATCGGTTATGTTGCCAGCGAAATTACCAAACATCGAGGTATTGCAGTTTGTGCACCGATCGCACCCTATGCGCAAATTCGCGATGAAGTGCGACAAAATGTTAGTGAATTTGGTGGGTTTATTGAAATTTATATTGCTACGCCATTAGCTGTGTGCGAGTCGCGGGATAGCAAAGGTCTTTATCGTTTGGCTCGCCAAGGAGTAATAAAGAATTTTACCGGAATTAGTGATCCTTATGAAGAACCACTAACGGCAGAACTAACAATTGATACCAGTAAAGTCTCGGTAGTTGAGGCGGTTGATAAAATACTGAATTATTTACAATCGGCAGGTTATATCAAGGACTCATTGTGAAAAACACTGTAATTTATATTGACTCGCATTTGCGTAGCTTAATTAAGGGATTTAGCTGGCGAATTTCTGGAACGTTAGTGTCGATTTTGGTGAGTTATTTATTTACCGGTAAATGGGATATTGCGCTTAAAATTGGTGCGCTAGAATTTGTGTCGAAGATTTTTTTATTCTATGGGCATGAACGAATCTGGCATTGTTTGCCTTGGGGACTAAAGCAAAAATCAATTGCCAAAAATAATCCCAAGGTTTCAAATGGATAAAATAACGGTATTTTTCAAACAGCATAGTGCTGCTTTGCGTTATGATATCTTGAATTCAACAAGATGGTACTATCAGTGTGTAAATCCATTTTATCGATTATTGCGAGGCACTATTTTATTTGTGGTTAGCTCTGTTTATCGTCGTGACCGCTTGACGGAGCTTTATTATCGTAAACAAATTTTCCAACCCAATAGTTATACTAACAATAATCGTTATCCTGAATTGTTTAAAATTGTACAAAATTATTTTATCAACCACCAACAATTATTGAAGCTTTGTTCTTTTGGTTGCTCAACAGGAAGTGAAATTGTATCATTGCTGGAGTATTTTCCACAGGCCCTAATTATTGGAGTTGATATTAACCAATATAACCTTAAAGTTTGCCGTGAAAATATTGTACAGAGTAATACCAATTTTCTACATTCATTATCTAATGAATGGTCTAAAGTTGATAAATTAGACGCGATTTTTTGCTTAGCGGTATTACAACATACCTATAATCGCAACCCCAATAATGCCATTGCTAAGAAATTTACTTTTGAGAAATTTGATAAGCAAATTTGCCAATTTGATGACAAATTAAAAATTGGTGGTTTGCTAATTCTTGATCATTGTGATTTTTCATTCTCTGATACAACTATATACCCTCGTTATTGTCCGTTGGAGGTTGAAAGGAATTTTCTAATTCGTCAACGCCCATTATATGACAAAAAAAATCATCGTAAAGATGAAATTTTTGCGGGTTTTCGAGTATTTAAGAAGTTAAGCTAATGTCAAGACAAACCAATCATAAACTATTGCAACTATCCTTGTTGCAAGTAATGCGGCGGATAATTTTTGCATCGATCATCTTTGTATTGCTAGGATTTTTTCAAGTGCTTATTTGGGTGGTGCCGTTTAGAATTTATGCACGCCGTTTGGATAGAACCTATGCTCAGGTAGACAAGAGTGTTGATCTTCGGCAAGCTGGTGGTTATTCGCGGCTAATTGGCAGGATGGTTGCCAAAGTCGCAAAGATTACTCCATGGCCAAGTAAATGTCTGGTGCAGGCGTTGACGGTAAAATTTTTATTGCGGCGCTTTAAGATTGCCAATGAGATGTTGATTGGTGTGGCGATGGATGATAAACATAAACTATCGGCGCATGCGTGGGTGAATGTTTTTGAGATTACGGTGGTTGGCGGCGCCAATAGTGCCGAACAATTTAAAGTAATGAAGATCTTTAGGGATAGCTATGGAAATCAAGAATAATGCTAAACTTGAGTCGGATGTGGTAAAAGATCATTTACCGTCTGAAATCAGCGTTTTTGGAATGTCGGTGCAATTACTGTGGCAATCATTAGAGTTAAAGCCAGAAGTAAAATACGAGTGCACTGCAGAACATTTTTATTTGGATATTCGTGATGTTGCCGCATATTGGGTAAACCCACAACAAAATCAAATTATTATCGAGCGCGCCAATGCGGCAGTTAATTATACGATAGTTGCTACATGGTTATTGGGGACGGTGATGGCATATTTGCTGCAATATCATGGTTATTTGGTCTTGCATGGTTCGGCGGTGCTAATCAATCAGCGGGCAGTCATTTTTAGTGGTGAGAGTGGTGCGGGAAAATCAACTACAGCAAGCGCGCTGGTGAAACAAGGTTACCCACTATTGACCGATGATGTGGTAGTAATAAAAACTTTAGCCGATGGAGCGATGGCATTGATTCCAGGACCGCCACAATTAAAATTATGGGCGGATGCGCTGGCATTGCTGGAGCATAGTTCTGATGGTTTGCAAGCGGTAGTAAATAAAATGGATAAATATCAACTTCCGGTGGCTAATCATGATCGCACGCTATATCCAATCGCTAGTTTTTATGAATTAAATCCAGATAGTAGTAATCTGGAGGTAGATTGCTGCGAATTATTTGGGATTGACAAACTTCAGTTGCTAATAAAAAATACTTATCGTTATAATATGCTTAAGCCATTAAATAAACTGTCGGAACATTTTAAAAGTTGTAGCCAGTTGGGGGCGAAAATTCGCACTTATCAAATTAAACGTTCAGCGGCACCCCAGAGTTTGGCTATAATAATTGACTTGGTCAAAAATCATGCGGCTAATTAATCTTTAGGAAAGTAATCACATGCTAGAAATAAATTCTGCGCAAAAAATCCAACGAATCGATGCGGATGTAACTGAAACTGAGTTTGAGGGCAAGATTGTCTTGCTGCATATTGAAAATGGTGAATATTATAACTTTAACGAAACCGGCTCAGACTTGTGGAATTGGCTGGTGCAAGAGCAGACCCTGGAACAATTGCTAACATTAATTGCCGAAAAATATTCAATTACAGCTGAAGAGTGCCGCCAAGATATTATTACTTGGCTGAATGAGGCATTGGCACGTAAACTAATAAAAATTGTGGATTAATTGGTGGCTGATAAATTAGTTATGCCAATGGAGCTAAAATTAATTATTGCGATATTGACAGCACAGCCAGCCTTAAATATTACTGCAGATTTGAACTGGTCGTATTTCGTTAAGTTGGTAATTCGCCATCGGGTGATTGAACAGGTTTATACCCGTCTGAAAACCGAAAAAAATGTTCCAGAAGATACTTTTCTTTATCTAGAGGCATTGTGTCAGCGCCAACGAATGGATTTATTAGTGCTTAGTGCCGAAACTATCCGGCTTAGTCGCGAGCTAACCAAGGCTGGGATAGGCTATGCAGTTGTAAAAGGTATTCCGGTTGGAGCACATGCTTATGGCGGTATAACCAAACGGCAGTGTAAAGATATTGATTTATGCGTTGATTTTGCTAACTGGGATCAAGCTGTAAAAATATTGCAAAACTGTGGTTATTGCCAAACGCGCCCTGAATATTCGTTGACGGGCTTTAAACGCGATTATTATCTAAATCGTAATCATGATTTTGAATTTTTCAATCCACAAAAAAAAGTCCAAGTGGAATTGATGTTCCGCGTTTCCTATTTGGGAGTCGATTTTCCAGATTTATCGGCGATTCCGTTAACGTACTCTAATATTAGTAATAATTTGGTAGCGACATTAGAGAATAATTATCATTTATTGTTATTAATTGTTCATGGGGCGATTCATGCGTGGCATCGTTTGCGCTGGTTATTAGATATTTATTTGCTAATTCAGCAGCAAAAAGTTGATTTAGTAAAATTGTTAACCTTGGCGGAACAGTTTGAATGCCGAGCGATGGTTATCCAGTGCTTATGGTTGTTAAATGAAGTTTTTGGTTTGGATAATCGGGAAATCCAGCCATTGATTGATAATATTAGTCGCAAGGATTTGCGATTGGCTAAATTATTATTTGAGTTTGTCGCGGCGGATTATGAATTAACCGGCGGGCATGGTTTATTTAACCGAATGTTTTTTAAATATCGCTGGTATCTAACCCAAATAACGCCGCCAAAACAACGCTGGCGGGTAATTCGGCAGGATTTATTCAAGATTGATAAAACCTTTAAAGAACTTACGCTACCAGCTGGCTGGGAATTTGGCTATTATTTGCTTTATCCGCTTTATGTAATTAAGTACATAATCCGCCGTAAATTTTGAAAAAACTATACTCAAACAGATTCATTATCCTAGGTCGTTGATATGCTCCTCACTTACTAGTTGTAAGTGTCGTCGCATATTGCCTACTAGTATTTCGAATCTGATTGAGTATATAACAAGCAATGTTTTTTATTGAGGGAATTGATTTGTGAGACAGTTTTTAGGTCGTGTCTATCGCTTTAATCCCCGGTTGTTTCTGTCGTTATTATTGGCATCACTGGCGGTTAGCCTCTGTGAGGGTGGTAGTATTGTTGCGATCTTACCGTTGCTGGCATTAACCGGTCTATTTACCATGGCTCCGTCATCGCATCCGTTGGTCGGTTTTTTGCATCACTGCGGGATTAATCATCTCGAATTAAATATTGTTCTGCTTTTATTCATTGCGTTGGTGGTAATTACCGCAATTTTACAGCGCTCGCTGGCTATAATTAGTTCTGTATTTCAACAAAAATTCAATACTCATTTAAATACCGAGTTGTACCGCCAATTGGCGTTTGTGCCGTGGTCATTTTGGCTTAATCGTAAAACTTCGGATATCAATCATATTGTTAATAACGAAATTGGGCGGGTGAGCCTCGGGTGCTATTTCTTTTTTCAACTAATTACTGCAGTTTTTATGCTGGTAATGTATTTATTAATTTCGTTGTGGATTGCTCCATTATTAACTTTGATTATTGCTATTGGTGGCGGGGCAGTATTTTTGTTTTTGTCCTCATTAGTTAAACGTTCGCGGCGTGCTGGACTTATCATCTCTGATTATAGTAAAAAATCATTTTTTGCTTTGAGCGAACATTTAAGCAGCTTAAAAATTACCAAAGCTTATGGCTTGGAAGAGCATGAATTACAGCGGCTGGTTGCATTGCGCCAAGAAGTTGAGCATGGTTATTTAAAATTTGTCCGGACGCAAAGTTTTCAGGATCTAATTTATAAAATTGTTGCCGCAATTTTTATTAGCGGTATATTTTATGTGGCAATTAAATACTTGCATTTGCCGTTAGTCAATCTTATTTTGGTGGTGGTGGTTTTTTCGCGCTTATGGCCGCGAATTTCGACGATACAAAATTCATTACATTCAATCTCAATCAGTATCCCGGCATTTAATAATATCATTAATCTAGAGCACGAGGCTCGTACGGTAATACAAGCACCTAACGGTATTAATACGATTGTGGCAGCAGAGTTAATGACTATTGATTCTATTGAATGTGCCAATATCAGCTATTATTACCCAGATAGTAAAGAGCCAACGATTGCGAATCTTTCAATGAAAATTCATCGTGGCGAAATGATTGGTTGTGTTGGGGTTTCCGGCAGTGGTAAAAGTACGTTGGCGGATTTGCTATTGGGGCTGGTGACCCCGCAGCAGGGCGCAATTTTGGTGAATCGGCAGCCACTACCACAAGTTTATCCCGATTATCAGCAATTGATCGGTTATGTTACCCAAGAGGTTTTTTTATTTAATGGCTCGATTCGGCAAAATTTACAGTGGTCTAATTTTCAGGTAACAGAAGATGAGATGTGGCAAATGCTGGAATTGGTGCAGTTGCACGGTTTAGTGACTAATTTAGCGCAGCAACTGGATAGTCCGGTTGGTGAACGGGGTAATAATTTATCCGGTGGTGAGCGTCAGCGCTTATTATTGGCGCGGACATTATTACGGAAGCCGCAATTTTTGATTTTGGATGAGGCTACCAGCGCATTGGATGAAGATAACGAACAACGGATTGAACAGATATTACAGAGTTTAAAAGGACAACTAACTATTCTCGTGATTACTCACCGTCCAGTGTTATTGGCGAATGTTGATCGGGTAATTACCATTGATAAAGGGCAGCTTAAACTTTGCTGATAGTTTAGATTTAATACTTTTAAAATCTCCGGCAAAATATTTTTGTTATAGCGATGATTTAGCATATTGATTATTCCTTGTTATTCATTTGGTAATACTGCTGCGCAAAGCGAAAGATTTTTTGGCTTAGTTGTGCCTGTATATTCTTGCAATTGTACTTTAACATCCAATCGGCTGCTGTATCTGGCTGGATATTAGCAAATAATTCTTGATATTTTCCAGCCACGAATTCCTTTTTTATTTTATCCATCGTCGCCGGCATAATACCACCGACTTTTTGGTGCTTTTGATAGACTCCTGAGGGTAAGTATTGTGCCAGATAACAGCGAATAATCCGTCGATTTTCGCCGTTGTAACGTTTCTGATGGAGGGGGAGCGCATGACAATATTCCACTAGCGGTGGATAAAGTAACGGGTAGCGATAGCTAAATCCCAATGCTTTAGCAGTAATGGCACTATCTTCAATTCGCATCCGAAGGTGGTGGGAATATTTACCGGTTATGGATTCAGCTTCAGCGTGTGCCAAGCTTTTAAAAGATGTCCGCAAATCAAGCGCAATTTTATGTCGTCGATGATTTAGTAGCTGCGGCAATTTTCGCAAATTATCCAATTGGTCGGCAAGGGCTGGAAGGCGGCCTTTAATCAGCACTATCAATTGCCGCACGCGGCTGGGGATTGGCTTTTGATTATAACGATACATTGCCAGAAGTTCCCGCTGTGCTAGCTGATAATCGCCGGTGCGAATATATTCACGTAGAGCTAAAGATATTGGTGCATGCCCGGAGACACACTCATCTCCGCCAAAGCCGGAAAATAGAATTTTAGTTCCTGAAGCGGCGACTGCACGGTGGATATTATTGGCGCAGATTGGAAATAGATAGTGCGGCATTCCGGCAAATAATCTGCTGCATTCTTCAATCACCTGTGGCAGATTAAATTCTTCAGCACCGATTTTATTAACTTTAGTTAGGTTATAACATTTTATGACTTCTTCGGCATAAAAACTATCATCAAGCTCAATGCTGTCTTGCGGTGCAGTGTGCATAAACAACTCCGGCATAACATTATTTTGCAGAAGTGCGCTAACCACACAGGAGGAATCCAAACCTCCACTAAATTCAGCAGCAACAGGTTGATCGTTTGGTGGGAGTTGATAACGAATGGCTTCATGTAATAGCTCATTAAATCGCAAGAGGTAATCTTCGTCATTGTGATAGTGAATCGTTTTCGGTTGTGGCGATAATTCCCAAAAGCGCTCTTTTACCAGACCGGTGGTTTTAAATTCAATTAGCGATCCTGGCTCAATCCGGTTATCCTGATAATTAGTTTCATCACTATAAATTCCCTGCGGGAGATAGGTTTCAAGCAATGACATTTGCTGCCGTAGTTTGTTGGTTTTTGGAATATAGCCCAATTGGTCGATAATCTGTGGAATTTGGCTGGCAAAGATCAATTTGCCAAAATGGTAATAATAAAAAAACGGTTCCAGTCCAAGATGGTCGCGCAGAGCAGTTACTTTACCATCATAACGATTAATCATCAGCACGGCAAAAGGATGGTAATAACCAGACCACCATTTACCGGTTAATTGTTCTTTTGCCAGTAGATCCAACAACTGGGAATCTGGGGAATAATAGTCATATAAACCCAGAGTTAGCTTATTCCATTTGGCGGCATTAATAAGTTTAATATTATTCATGAGTGGTAATAGCGGGTCTGCCGTTTAAATAAGAGATCGCACCTGTTGATTGCAAGTAGGACAATTATAAGCGTTACGCTCATACATTCAATGTAACAAACACTTCTCTAGCTCCCACCAATAAGATGACCGGAATTTGATTCGCTAATGATTTCAGCTGCGCCTTGGATCAGTTCGCCGCTGCTCCAAACGCTAATCAGGGGCGCAACATAGTTTGGTGCGACAGATGAAGACTGTTCAGATTTTAAAGGGTGAATTGTTTTTTCCATTTTTACGGGCTTTCCAAATATTTTTAGTTAAATTTTACTGAGTTAATAAATGGGCTGGGATTAGCAAAATTTTTCGCAACAGATTGCAAAAAATGTAATTATTTTAATTGTGGCTAACTAATTAATCTAGTTGAGATAGCGACCGGAGATTATACTATATCTACACTTAATTTGCGCATGACTGGGTTGAAATATTGTTAACCTGCAGGTATCTATATTTTAGCGCTAAATCCTTAACATATATTAAAATGGCAATTTATTACAGCAACCTGTAATGTTAATGCAAGAGTTGGTTTAACGGTTAACTTACTGTGGTTGTTAGGTGTATAATAATCGCTGTTTACCAAAATGAAATTAATTAAATCAACGTGGAGATCAAATATAATGAATATTTTAGATAAAGAAATTAAACAAATAAAACATTCACCGCTACCGCAGCGGAGTATTGATGAGTGCCGTGAACTTGCGCGGCAACTATTAACAAAAATGACCTTAGCCGAAAAAATCGGTCAGCTTTATCAATATGCGCCAACCAATGCTGCAATTGAAGGGCTGCAATGGGGTGAGCATGGCGATACCCAGCAACTGATTGCTTCTGGACAGGTTGGCTCAATTTTAAGTGTTGCCGGTGGGCAAGCAACTTATCAGTTACAGAAGTGTGCCGTCGAACAAAGTCGGCTGGGAATTCCGCTATTTTTTGGTTATGATATTATCCATGGCTGCAAAACCGGATTTCCGATCAATCTGGCACTGGCGTGTAGTTTTGATCCACAACTAGTTGAAGAAACCAGCCGCGCGATGGCTTACGAAACCTCGAAATTGGGGATAACCATGACTTATTCACCAATGGTAGATTTAGTTCGTGATCCGCGCTGGGGGCGGGTGATGGAAAGTAATGGTGAAGATCCATATTTGAATACTTTGTTGGCGCGGGCTTATGTCAATGGGCTGCAACAGAATGATTTGAGCTCATATGACAGCGTTGCCGGCTGCTGTAAACATTTTGCCGCTTACGGTGCGGTTGAAGGTGGGCGCGAATATAATACTGTCGATATGTCGGATCGGGAATTGCGTCAGCACTATTTGCCAGGGTATCAAGCTTGTGCCGAAGCGGGGGTGGCGGCATTTATGACTTCATTTAACATCGTTGCAGGCGTACCAGCAACTGCCAACCGCTATTTATTGCGCGATATTTTACGCAATGAATGGGGTTATTCCGGAGTGGTAATTTCTGATTATACCTCGAGTTTTGAAATGCTCGATCACAAGACTTGCCGCGATGAAAAAGAAGTTGCGCGTCAATCGCTATTGGCGGGATTAGACCATGAAATGGTGGCAACCAGCTATATCAAGCATCTTGAGGAATTGGTTAAGAGCGGTGAAATTGGCGTGGAATTAATTGATGAAGCCTGTTTACGGATGTTGGAATTCAAATATCAGGTTGGTCTATTTGATAATCCATATAAAAATATTTATGCCGATGAAATGGATTATCAATTATTGCCAGCTACCCGGGCATTGGCGCGTAAGGTAGCCGCCAAATCGGCGGTATTATTGAAAAATGCCGATCAGTTATTGCCGCTGCCAATCGGGGTTAAGATTGCGGTAATTGGCCCACAGGCAAATTCGCAGCGGATGGTTGGTGCCTGGGGCGGATTGGTTGAAGATGCTAGCTGTGTCACTCTGGTTGAAGGTCTGGCGGTGCAATTTGGTCGGGAGAATGTCACTACCGCAATTGGTTGCAATATTAATGATAATGATCGCTCACAATTTGCCGAAGCCGTGCAAATCGCTGCCCAAGCGGATATTATAATTTTGGCAATCGGTGAAGATCAAAGCATGTCCGGCGAAGCCAAATCGCGGGCGTATCTGGGGATTCCCGGGGTACAAAACGAATTAGCCATCCAACTAAAAACCTTGAATAAACCGCTGGTGGCAGTAGTCTTTGGTGGTCGCCCGCTGGAATTAAACTGGTATCATGAGAATTGCGCGAGTATTATTATGGCCTGGTTCTTGGGTAGTGAAAGTGGCAATGCGCTGGCGGATATAATTAGCGGTAAAGTAAATCCGAGTGCCAAATTAGCGATGTCGTTCCCCTATACAGTTGGGCAAGTACCGGTTTATTATAATCACTATAAAACCGGGCGTCCATCACCAACCGGTCGTTATGCCGAATTTCGGTCCTGCTATATAGATGTGCCAAATTATCCGCTCTATCCGTTTGGTTATGGATTAAGCTATACTAAGTTTGAATTTGCCAATCTACAGTTAAGTGCGACTCAAATCAGCGGACAAGAGCAATTGAGCGTGAGTGTCGATGTCGTAAATAGTGGTGACTATGCCGGAGAAGAAACTATCCAGTTGTACATTGAGTGTTTAAGCTTCAGCGTGGTGCGTCCGGTGCGCGAATTGAAAAAAATTCATAAAGTTGGCTTAAATCCGGGTGAGCGCCGGCAGGTAAAATTTACTTTAAGTGCTGGTGATTTGGCATATTATAACCTCAATATGGAATTTACGCCTGAATCAACTGCCTATCGTGTCTATGTCGGCAGTGATTCCCGCGCGGAGTTATCTGCACAATTTGATTATTTATTATAAGAGCCCGCATCGCGAGACACGGTGGTCTGGAGTGGGTATTAGGATTAATAAAAATAGCTTTTCTCAGGAGTGTTGGCAATGGAGTATCAAAAATTAAAACTTTTTCCGGATAATTTTTTGTGGGGTGCTTCGACCTCGGCATATCAGTTTGAGGGAGCGGCAGCCGAAGATGGCAAAGGATTGTCGGTGATGGATATGGGTAACCATCCTCCGGGAGTGGCGGATTTTTCGGTTGCCAGTGATCATTATCATCGTTTTGGCGAAGATGTGGCGATGATGAAAGCCATGAAATTAAAAGCCTATCGCTTTTCAATAGCGTGGAGTCGGGTAATTCCGGATGGAATTGGGGCAGTAAATCGCCAAGGATTGGAATTTTATCACCGGCTGATTGATGAATTGTTATCAGCCGGTATTGAACCAATTGTGACACTGTATCATTTTGATTTACCTTATGCCTTGCATCTGAATGGCGGCTGGGGGAATCGTGCAACCATTGACGCGTTTGTTAATTATGCCATGCTGTTGTTTAATGAATTTGGTAGCAAAATCAATTATTGGCTAACGATAAATGAACAAAATATTATGATTTTGCACGGTTCGGCACTGGGATTGGTAACGGAAGATGAGAAAAACCCATGGCAAAAACTTTATCAGCAAAACCATCATATGTTTGTAGCCGCCGCTAAGGTAACCAATTTATGTCATCAGCTGCTGCCAACAGCCAAAATTGGTCCGGCACCGAATATCGTCGCAATCTATCCTGAAAGCTGCAAGCCGGAAGATGTATTAGCCGCCGATAATTTTGCGGCGATTCGCAATTGGTTATATCTGGATATTGCGGTTTATGGGCGCTATAACCCGACTGTCTGGGCATATCTCAACGAAAAAGGCTATGCACCACAGATTGCTGATGGTGATATGGAAATTATTGCCAGTGCCAAGCCGGATTTTATCGCATTTAACTATTATATGAGTTCAACCGTTGCTGCCTGCGCCGTGAATGTCGCAAGTAAAAGCGATGTTGGTGATAAGCATCTCGCGATCGGTGAAGATGGCGTGTTTCGCGGCAGCAGCAATCCACATCTGGCAAAATCGTCCTTTGGCTGGGAAATTGATCCGGTGGGTTTTCGCACCACCTTGCGGCAAATTTATAGCCGCTACCATCTGCCGTTATTGATTACCGAGAATGGTTTGGGTACCCGTGATATTTTGACAGTGGATGGTAAAATTCATGATCAAGAAAAAATCAACTATTTACGGGAGCATATCAAACAGATGCAGCTGGCAATCAGTGATGGTGTGGAAATCTTTGGTTATTGTCCATGGTCGGCGGTAGATCTGGTGAGTACCCATCAGGGTCTGGGCAAACGCTACGGCTTTATTTATGTCAATCGCGATGAACAGGATTTGAAAGATCTCAAGCGTTATCGCAAAGATAGTTCTTACTGGTACCAGCAGGTTATTGAAAGTAACGCTGACATTTTAGGTTGAAAATCATAAATATCGGAGATATGATGAAAAAATTTTTTACAGTTTTGCAACAGATCGGTCAGTCATTGATGTTGCCTGTTGCGCTATTACCTGCGGCTGGAATGTTATTAGCTTTGGGTGCGGCCTTTCAAAATCCAGTAATGATACAATACTTACCATTTTTGGGTGTGCCGTGGTTTCAACATCTAGCGAATTACATGTGTCAGGCTGGAGGAATAGTCTTTGCCAATCTACCGGTTTTATTTTGTGTGGGGGTTGCCGTAGGTATCTCTGGTGGTGAGGGTGTTGCCGCTCTAGCTGCGTTGGTTGGTTTCCTTATCATGAATGTGGTGGTTGGGATTGCCAGCGGGGTACCGGGAATTGCCGATTTAATTAAGCCGGATGCGTCTCCTGCCTACTCATTGGTTTTGGGTATTCCAACTCTGCAAATGGGGGTGTTTGGCGGGATCATCATGGGGATTATCGGTGCCAAACTCTACAAAAAATACTATGATATTGAATTACCTTCATATCTGGGCTTTTTTGCCGGTAAACGTTTTGTACCGATTATTACCGCAGTATGGGCAATCATTATTGGTCTGATCCTATCTGTGGTATGGCCGCCGATTGGACATGCAATTAACTGGTTCTCCAAAACAATGATCGATTCAAATTTGACTATTGCGGCATTTATTTTCGGATTAGTTGAGAGAGCCTTGATCCCGTTTGGTTTGCATCATATTTGGGTTAATCCGTTCTGGTATCAATTTGGAACGTATGTTTCGGCATCAGGTCAACAAGTCCATGGTGACCAATTAATGTTCTTCGCACAAATGAAAGATGGTGTACCGTTTACTGCCGGAACTTTCATGACCGGTAAATTCCCATTCATGATGTTTGGTTTACCAGCTGCTTGTTGTGCAATGTATAAAGAAGCGGCACCAGAGAAGAAAAAAGTGGTTGGGGCATTAATGTTCTCTGCTGCGCTAACTTCGTTCCTAACCGGGATTACTGAACCGGTTGAATTTAGTTTCGTGTTTGTGGCACCATTCTTATTTGCCATTCACTGTATTTTTGCCGGATTATCATTTGCGGTAATGCATGTCCTTGGTGTACATATCGGGATGACGTTCTCGGGTGGTCTGATTGACTTCCTGTTGTTTGGGGTGTTGCCAAACCGTACTCCATGGTGGTGGGCGATTGTAGTTGGTGTGGTTGTGTTTATGCCATTATACTACTTTGGTTTCCGTTACGCAATTCGCAAATGGAATATTCCAACTCCAGGACGTGAAGGTAAAACCGAAATTGAAGAAGATCTTAATCAGCACGAAAGTGATCCGGATGGCTATCATCATGCTGCAAAAGTAGTTGCTGCTTTTGGTGGGTTTGACAATATTAAAACGTTAAGTGCATGTATTACGCGTTTGCGGATTGAAGTAATTGACAAAACCAAAGTAAATAAAGGTCAATTAAAACAATTGGGTGCTGCCGGAGTATTGGAAGTTGGAAATAACTTGCAGGCAATTTATGGAACTCGTGCCGAAATTATCAAA
>CAZATM010000128.1:0-4703 GCA_964488065.1 uncultured Neisseria sp. | reverse complement strand
GAGTTGAAATAGTTGGTATTTCCAATACCCATAATTTTCATTGTGAGCTAGCCGATAAATTATTGACTGGTGATATGATTATTCATGCCGGGGATATTTCCTATCATGGTACGCTGATTTTACACAAGCAATTAGCGCGCTAAATCTAACTTAATTATTAGTTTTATTGACATTTTTATAATGAAAGTGTTGTAAATTATCTAATTTATAATACCCCGCTGTAGTATCGGTGTTTTTTTATTAACGGCTAATCTTTGTGGTAATAATTCTGGTTGTATTTGCCTTATCAACTGTTATATTTGATGAAAATTATGTTACAATACTGCAAATTGCCGGTTAGATGCAATTATCAATATAAAAACATAAAAGAAAGAGCAGGTCTATCATGAAAAAAATTTTAGCGGTTTTATTAAGTGGAATATGTGTTTCGGCAATTGCCGGTAATGTTTATATCGATGCGAATATCGGAATGAATACCTCGTGGAGTGCTTTGGGGTTAAATGCCGATGTCGGTTATATGTTCAACAAGTATGTGGGACTTGAGGGTGGTTTTACCTATAGTCCCGGCTATAGTTACAATTGGGGTTCGAATAGCTGGAGCTCTGATTACTATATGTTTGATGGTGCAGTTAAAGGCGTTTTACCTTTGACTGATATGGTTGCTTTATACGGTAAGCTCGGGTTGGCTTTCAATAATTATAGTGCCTCGTGGGGTGGTTGCCCGGGTTATTCTTGTGGTGGTCCAGCTTATTCTGGCTCTAATGTTGGTCTATTAATGGCTGGCGGCGTTCAATTTAACCTTTCTCGTCAGTGGTCATTGCATGTTGAAGATTATGCGTCAACTGGTCCTAATCCAAATTTCCTAATGTTTGGTGGTCAATTTAATTTCTAATATCGAAATTTAAACTAAATCTAAAATAATTTATCAATTACAACAAAAAAGGGGCAATTTACTAGCGAGTATTGCCTCTAGCTATTTGGAAATGAAAAAATGTATCGAGAACAAGATAACTATTCGCACCGCACAACAGATAGAAGCGCACGCCTTTCACGGCAAAATCCGGAATATCCGGGTAAATCCGATTATCATGATGAGTATGACGATGATTATCGTGAGCCAGCGTGCCGCCCGTTACGTCGCCCTAATGACGATGGTTACCGCCGGAATAATTATGATCCTCGTGGCTCTTCACGTGGTTATCACCAAAAATCGCACAGGGGATTAATTTTTGCGTTAGTTGCTATTGGCGGTGCGGCAATTGCTGCTGGGGCATATAAATTGATGGCAGTAAATACTGATGCTCAAATTGTATCAGTTTCACGAAATTATATTACTATTAGGGAACCATACCAAAGTTGCCATAAAGTTGGAACAACGACCTATGTTCAGAATCAGAAAGATGGAACTACCGGTGCTTTAATTGGTGGTGCTACCGGCGCGGTCGCGGGTGGGATTGTCGGTAATCAGATTCATGGTGGTGGTGGCGGTACGGCAGTCGGTGCAATTGTTGGTGGTGCCGCTGGGGCTCTAATCGGCCGTGATGTTCAGCGTTCCAATCAACCGGATTATGTAGCCAAACATGGCACAAGTAACAAATGCGCAACTGCTTACCGCAATGTTAAAAAGCCTGCCGGTTATAATGTACAATACATGTACAAAGATAATATGGCAAATATTATTGTTGCTAATCAATTGGCTGCTGGTTCCAAAATTCCATTCCAGCAATTACAGGCAATGGCAATTCAGTCACAGTAGTTTGGATAGCAATAATTACTATAATAACAAAAGGATACATCATGAAACACAAATTATCTCATTGGTTAGTTAGCGGCTTGTTTTTGGGTGCTTTAGGTAGCGCTGTCGCCGAGCCACACGATATTCACATCAATAGTAATGGCGGTGGTGATCATGTTCGGCAATTTAATTCAAATGGTGAGCATCAAAATTTCCGCAGTATTAATGATGGTGCACACTTAAATAACGAGCGCTGGAATAATGATCATTTTAATAACGATACGGTCAATATTAATCGCGGCGCATATAATAATGGTCGGTTTGGTGCGCCATATAACAATAATTACTACCCTCCATATCGCGGTTGGAATGAAGGTCCAGTTGGCTGGAATAATGGTTGGAATAGTGGCTGGAATAACGGCGAGAATAATGGTGGCTGGGGTGTTGGTTTGATGGAGGGAATTATCGGTGGTATTGCGGCAACCGCCTTATTTAATGAATTATTCAATCATAATTCAACCCCGAGTGTTGCTTACGTAAATGGTGGTGGTAGTTCTGGTAGTTATGACGGTAGCAGCACCAATTCTGATAGTCAACCGACGCCGGAAACCATTAATAATACCACCAATACTGTAATTAATGAAGATGATGGTAGTAATTTAGGTTATTGGTTATTAGGCGCCGGGGTTTTGGTTTTAGCGGGCTTGGGATTCTGGTATTCGCGGCGTAGACAAAGTCGCTATAGTGATGAAGAATATTATGACGAGCAACCGCATCATCACTCATCGGCTAATCACCGTTATCAGGATCAATACGATGATGATTATGATGATGAGCCACAGCCACGGCATTTGGCTGGGCGTAGTTCGCGGGAGCATTTAGATCAGAATATTCCCCGTGACTCGCGCAGAAAGCCAGTTCGACGCTAAACTTTGTGCTATCTGCAAATAACAATAAATTGGATACCAGACAAAAATGAAAGCATTTAAGATTGGGTTTACGCTAATTGAAACTCTCATTGCAGTAGCGATAATTGGCGTGTTGATTTTAGTAGCGCGTTCTTATTATGGTGATTTTCAAAAGCGCGCCAATCGTGAAATTGCCAATCATGTTTTGACACAAAATGTGGTAACGATGGAACGTTATTACACTCAAAATGGCAGTTACCTTGGAGCAGATGACACTTGGCCTGGTGGCGGAATTACCAGCGTTATAGGTAGTAACGGTATCGCATATTCGATAACCTATTATCCTTCGGTTGCCACCAGCTTAAACCAGCAGGCTTACTGCCTGATGGTGACACCGGTACAGAACACGACTACTGACGGTAAAACAATTTATATTGATCGTTATGGCACGTTGAGTAATACTCTCCCGAATAATTGTTCTAGTACCGCCCCAGGCAATGTTTGTTCAAGTGGCGGATCTTATCCACCTTGTTCTGGAGACTGTGATGGTGGTGTCTGGAGTGCTTGTTCCGGCAATTGTCACAATGTGACAATTTGTGCTGGTGGTACTGGTTGTTCCGGTAATTGCAAGAGCAGTGTTATTTACGGTGGTGGCTGTTCGGGCGAATGTACCAATGGTAGTATAGTTTATGGTGGCTGTTCCGGTAATTGTCCCAATAGTACCATCTATGGCGGCTGTTCCGGACATTGTGCGAATAGTACTTGCTGTGATGCGGCGGGGAATTGTTCTGGATGTAATAAAAAGTAATCTTTAACTGGAATCCTGTATAAGTTTTGTATTAGAATAGCCGATTGATTAATTTTATATTCCACTACTTGGTAGTGCAAATTTTTATAATCAACATTAAATAAAAATATTAGTATTAATCTATTGTTTAACATGGTTGTTTATTCGGTAGGTAAGATAGGTTTTAAGAAGGTAGTAAAATGGAGAATCAACGTAATAATTCATCCACCCGTAATTCGCGTCAGCGCAGTTATGAGCGGGTCAGTGAAAATAATCGTAATAATATTCCCTCGCGGAGACGTCCAATTGACGCAGATAGTGAACGAGAATATTCGTCTGCGCCACGTAGTGGTCGTCGAGTAGCGCGCGATGAGGCTTATTCCGATTATTCTGCTAATGTTTCATGGGCTTCTGCCAATCGTAAAAAATTACTAATTGGCCTGGGTGCGGTTGGTGTATTGGCGGTAGCGATTGGTCTTGGTGAAATCATTAGCAATGCCGGAAAAGTTGAGATTGCCAGTGTCCAACCGGCAACTATTACCGCTCAACAGCCATATCAGGATTGTCATCAGGTTAGCAATACCTCGTATAGTCGTAATCATAAAAATGGTACCGAAGGTGCCGTAATCGGTGGTGTTGGTGGTGCTGCGGTTGGTGGATTAGTTACGCATTCATGGGTTGGTGCCGGAGTTGGTGCTGCCGTTGGTGCCGTTGGCGGTGATTTAATTGAACGTAGCCATCAGCCGGATTATGTTGCGCATCATGGCTCATCGACACAGTGTCAAACTGCTTATCGCCAGATTCAGGTTCCAATTGGTTATCAGGTTGGCTATTTGAATGACGGTAATGTAATTCAAATTACCACCCAACACCAGCCACAGCTTGGTAGCAAAGTAAAATTGACCGAATTAGAAGCCGATCAGGTTACTCCACAACAGCAACAACAGTTGGTGCAGCAAGCAATTGCTGGCAATAATTCAACGACTCCGGCAGCAGGGCAATAAACTGACGGTTTATATATTTTGAGAAACGTAAATAGTGACTGAGAATAACTAACCGATTACTTTTACTTTCTTGTATGGAATTTTTTTATAAAATTAAAAAGGGGCTATAATAAAGCCCCTTAATTCACATAGAACTTACGCATTGACAGATGTTCACAATTATGCATATGCAATATCTGTAATGCTGTTACGTTTAATAAATTCAGCGATAATATTGTTAAATAATTGTCGCTGCACCTGATACCAATTAGTAATTATTTGTTTGGTTT
>CAZATM010000127.1:0-2669 GCA_964488065.1 uncultured Neisseria sp. | reverse complement strand
TCATTATTGATCTGATTAATCTGAGCTGCAACCTGATCTGCGGCAACCAAGCCACTAATTGCGCTAATCGGACCTAAAACTACTGCAGCCGGTGGAAATACCGCCGCCATAACGCCGGTTGCGGCGGCAGTATCCGCAGCCGCCCCAGCGCCTTGTAAGGATTTACCATTAAGACTGCTTGGTTTTACTTTTCCGGCAAGCAAATTATCATACATGTTAATTGAGATTGGCCCATACTCCCCCCCCTGAAAACCTATTGTCGGAGTAGAACTACTAGAGCTGCCACCCGAACTACAGGCAAATAATCCGGCACTAATGGCAATCAGTGCCGCCAGACTAATTTTATTTTTCATAAAATAACCCTTTACTAAAGTTTAAAAGATGACTGATTGGTATCGTAAATTTCTGTTATCAGCCAATGAACGCTATTATAAAATACATAAGTTAGCAAAAATGTCCATTTTTACGCCAACTCGCGGTAATCATGATTACAAACCAAAAACCCCAGCCGACGATGATAGCTGGGATTCTTGGTCTAATTTAAGAGGGATTAAACTTAAATTAGAACAGATAACCGACTTTAACTGTCACTACGTTGGTTCCACCAACGCCACTATATGCTTCACTGGCATTAAAAGCATTTTGATAAGTATAGCCCGCTGATAACATCACCATTTTAGCAATATCATATTGAACTTCCGGCGAGATATAGTAATTGAAATTTTGTTGGTTCGAGCCATTAACACTAATTTGATTACCGGTTAAGCCCAAGCCTAAGGCAACTTTCAACGAGCCTAGCAAACGATACTCGGGCTGAACTCCAATCCCATAATTATAGATTTGACCGTTATCAGGTGTTTGAACCCCTTGACTGTTAACCGCAACAGTTCCCTGCTGAGTACTGAATGACAGATAAGGAATAATTTGCAAACCGTTATCTTCATTATTAAAGAATTGGAATGCATAACCACCTTTTAAGTTTACTGAACCGATATTTTGTGAAATGCCGCTTGAATCAGCATTGCTTTGTCCCATTGATGCCGAAGCTGATAACCAAACATCATTTTTAGTTTGAATAGTTCCACCGATACCCCAGTTATTCAAATTTTTAGCATTGTTATAGGTTGGCGCAATCAAATCATACGACATATACAAGTTATTATTAAAATCTTGAAATGAGTCAGCAAAAGCAACTCCGGCACTAGCACCAACAACCGCAATTAATAGTTTTTTCATAGAAACACCCTTTTCGTTAAAAATCAAATTAAAATTCAATATGGCTGGCAGACACCGGAAAAAATTGGTGTCTTGCTAAGGAATTATTTTAGGTTAAACGACTGCTGATTCATGTCCAGATATATGGACATAACCATATTGATTACATTGTTTTTACTCACAACAATTTAATAGCACCACCCTCAATTGTACAAAATATTAATTTTATTTCAATATGTTAACCATACAAAACTGCATAAAAATAGAGGAATAATAACGCCGCTGATAACTCCTCAAGCATCCGCTAAAAAAATAATTCATCTGTTGCATTTCAGCAACATTTATTTTTATTAACAGTTTTGCAACTGGTAAAATACTTAAAAACCGTGCTAAAATAGCTATCCAATAAACTCATTTTCCTCAAAGAATGCACCAAAATAATTTTATAAGTGATGATGAAGCACTAAATTTAATCATCAAATGCAATGATGCCATTTCGGACAATAATATGTCGATTATTGCCAATATGGATTATGTCGTCGTAAGTGACAGCCCACTGGGTGCCGGTTTAACCAATACCCCCGGAGGGCATTATTTAGGCAAAAATTTACTTACCATGACCAATGATGATTGGCGGACTGAAATCTACCAAAATACCTTGGATCGTTGTATAAAATTGCGCACCACCATTAAGTGGTTGTCACTAAAATTCGCGCGCAAACCTAGCCACTGGTTGATAATAATAACCTTCCAGCCGATTATCAATAAATCTACCGGCAATATTATCGGGTTTAAACTTACTGGCGAGGCTCCCCATCATTTATCAATTGGATTTCAAGGAATCCGCAAAATTATAAATCATAGTAAAAATGCCAAGCGCGAGATTGCGGCACAGATCGATGAGTGGTTGACTAACCGTGAGCTGGAAGTTTTATTCTTACTATTTCATTGCGATAACTATCAGCAGATTTCAAATTTATTGAGTTTGAGTTATGGAATTAATTATAGCGCATCGATGGTGGCCAAGGTCGTTGGCAGAAATCTTTATAATAAATTTGAGGTAAATAATTTAGAGAGTTTGAAAGAAGCGGCACATAAACTAAATTATCATAAATCGGTGCCGATTTCTTTGTTTGGCGAGTTTATGTATCCATTAGAGCAGCTCTAGACCTTTGTTCTAATATTTAAGTAACGCGGTTTTATGCTTGATAAAGGATTTAGCACTAAAAAAGTATAGCGCCGTAGTAATATCAGATTCAAATTGACAATCCATTATAAAAAAGACCACTACTTAGAAAGTTAGTGGTCTTTTTTATAAACCAAAAATCCCAGCTGACGATGATAGCTGGGACTTTTGGTCTAATTTAAGAGGGATTGAACTTAAATTAGAACAGATAACCGACTTTTACTGTAACCGCATTTGTTCCACCTGTTCCAGTAATTGAATTGTTTGA
>CAZATM010000126.1:0-8075 GCA_964488065.1 uncultured Neisseria sp. | reverse complement strand
AAATTAATGAAGTTATGCAGGGTGAAGGCAGTTATAATAACGAGTATTTTACTCTAAATCTCCGGCAGTGAATAATAGTTAGGAAAGATAATTTGTAATAGTTATTTTTCCTAGCGTCATTTGTTGCCCACTTTATGGAATATCTGCCTATGAATGTAATCAACATTTTTAAAACCCGGATTCAAGCATTTTTTGATAATCGGTTCACCAACCGGCGGCAATTTATTGGTGATTCCAATTTACTCGATGAAAACTATCACTTGGATGGGGTTAAAGCGCCCAACAGTATTACCAATAATCTTATTCATCATGCCTATTTATCTAATGGCGAATCTTTGCGTACCCTAAATTCTGATTTGGATGGTTTGACACCCAAAGAAGTCGAAAAAAAACAGGAGCAGTTTGGTCATAATGAAATTGACAAGCATGAGTCATTATCATGGTATAAGCATTTATGGCTTAGCTATAAAAATCCGTTTAATTTGCTATTAACCCTCTTGGCAGTAGTTTCGTATCTGACCGATGATATGAAAGGTACGACGGTTATTTTGCTGATGGTGTTGGTATCAACGGTGCTGCGTTTTGTTCAGGAGCGCCGCTCCAATAACGCAGCCGATAAATTAAAGGAAATGGTTAGTACCACCGCAACGGTAATTCGTCAGGACGATGAAGATGACGAAGAAGATGAACATATCGCCGAACTTGAAAAGCAGATCTTGGCCTCCAATCCGGCGCAGATGACTAATCGCAGCGAAGTAGCGATTCGCAATCTGGTTCCCGGTGATGTTATTACCTTGTCGGCTGGTGATATGATTCCTGCTGATGTCCGGATTTTATCGGCCAAAGATTTGTTTGTGTCACAGGCGGCATTAACAGGTGAATCATTGCCGGTAGAAAAATTTGCTACCCAAAGCGAATTAAATGTCAATGATGCACTGGAACTTAAAAATATCGGCTTTATGGGGACTAATATTGTCAGTGGTTCTGCTTTGGCGGTAATTGTAGCAATTGGTAAAAATACTTTTTTTGGTTCGTTGGCAGATCGAGTAATCAAGCAGGATGTAGTTGAAACCTCATTCCAAAAAGGTGTAAATAAAGTCAGTTGGTTACTGATTTATTTTATGCTGATTATGTCACCAATTGTATTTATTATCAATGGAATCAGTACCCATGCCTGGATGGATGCGGCGCTATTTGCAATTTCAGTGGCGGTCGGTTTAACCCCGGAAATGCTGCCGATGATTGTGACTTCAACCCTTGCCAAGGGGGCGGTAGTGATGTCGCGGCGCAAGGTTATCGTCAAACGGCTGGATGCGATTCAAAATTTTGGTGCAATGGATATTTTATGTACCGATAAAACCGGAACATTAACCCAGGATAAAATTTGTCTCGAAAAACATACCGATATTTTCGGTGATGATTATGATGATGTGCTGGAATATGCTTATCTTAATAGTTACTATCAAACTGGATTGAAAAACTTGCTGGATGTGGCGGTGCTGGAGCGGGGTAATTTTGGTGATATTCCATTATTGGTCAAAAAATATACTAAAGTTGATGAAGTGCCGTTTGATTTCCAACGGCGGCGGATGTCGGTGGTGGTTGCCGATAATGCCGGTGGCAATGTTTTGATTTGTAAAGGTGCGGTTGAGGAGATGCTTGAATGCTGTACTCATGCCGAACATGATAATCAGGTCTTGCCTTTAAGTGCCGAATTATTGGCCAAGCTACGTGCGGTTACTGCTGAACTGAATGCCGATGGTTTACGAGTGGTTGCGGTTGCCAAGAAAAATTATCCGGTACCGAAATTAAGTTATACCGTTGACGATGAAAAAGAAATGGTGTTAGTCGGTTATGTGGCGTTCCTAGATCCGCCAAAAGAGACGACCGAACCGGCAATCAAAGCTTTAAACCATTTAGGTATTGATGTCAAGATTTTAACCGGTGATAATGAGCTGGTAACTGCCAAAGTTTGCCGCGAGGTTGGACTGGATGTTGAGGGATTATTACTAGGGTCGGAAATTGATAAATTATCCGATGAAGAATTAAAACGGATTGCCAAAGATACCACGGTATTTGCCAAGCTTACCCCCGCGCATAAAGAACGGATTGTTGAAGTGCTGCGGATGAGCGGGCATGTGGTTGGTTTCATGGGCGATGGAATCAATGATGCGCCGGCATTACGCGCAGCGGATATTGGTATTTCGGTGGATACAGCGGTCGATATTGCCAAAGAAGCGGCCGATATTATTCTACTCGAAAAAAGTTTGATGGTTCTTGAGCGGGGTGTCGAAGAGGGTCGGCGGACGTTCTCGAATATGCTGAAATATATCAAGATGACCGCCAGCTCCAATTTTGGTAATGTCTTTTCGGTGTTGGTGGCATCGGCGTTTATTCCGTTTTTACCAATGCTGCCGGTACAATTGTTGTTGCAGAATTTGATTTATGATATTTCGCAGACGGTAATTCCTTTTGATAATGTTGATGCCGAATTTATCGAAAAACCGCAACGCTGGGATCCGGCGGAATTGCGGCGGTTTATGATTTTCTTTGGACCAATCAGCTCGATTTTCGATATAACTACTTTCTTTGTAATGTGGCATGTCTTTGGTGCCAATAGCGCCGCTAATCAATCGCTATTCCAAAGCGGTTGGTTTGTTGAAGGATTGCTAACGCAAACGTTGATTGTCCATATGATACGTACCAAAAAAATTCCATTTATTCAAAGCACTGCCGCATGGCCAATGCTGATAATGACTTCCTGCGCGGTTGCAATTGGAATAATTTTGCCGATGTCGCCGTTTGCCCATATGTTTGGAATGCAGGCGCTACCGGGAAGTTATTTTATTTTCTTAGTGCTGACGGTGCTGTGTTATATGATTTTAACTCAGTCGCTAAAAGGAATTTATGTCCGTAAATTTGGCTGGCAATAAGTTAATTTATTGATTCGGGGCAGCAGGTGTCCTGTTATACTCAAGCAAATTCATTATCCTATACTCAAACTGATTCGAAATACTAGTAGGCGATAGGCGACGACGCTTACAACTAGTAAGTGAGGAGCCTATCAACGACCTAGGATAATGAATCTGTTTGAGTATAGGTCGTTATTTTGCTGCTCACTTACTTAGTTGTAAGCTTCTCAGCAAAATGCCTACCAGTATTTCGAATTTGATTGAGTGTAGTATGGTATAATTTGTGCCATTTTAAAAAAGATTATCCGGAGAATAATATGTGTGTAACTTGCGGTTGCGGTGGAAATAGTAATCATTCACATGATCATCACCATCATGGTGAGCATGATCATCATCACGAACATAATCAGGTGGTGAATTTGGAAGCCGAGATTTTGGCGGAAAATAATCATTACGCGGCACATAATCGCGAATTTTTTAAAGCCAAACAAGCGTTGGCGCTTAATTTTGTCTCAAGCCCCGGTTCCGGAAAAACGACCTTGCTGGAAGAAACCATCAAACAACTGAGTCACAATAATCAAATTTACGTTATTGAAGGTGATCAACACACCGAATTGGATGCCAACCGGATTCGTAATGCCGGCGCCAAAGCTTACCAAATTCAGACCGGTAAAGCCTGCCACTTGGATGGGCATATGGTTGGACATGCTCTTGAACATCTTGAAATAGATCAAAATAGCTTTGTTTTCATCGAAAATGTCGGTAATCTGATTTGCCCGGCGTTATTTGATTTGGGTGAACATGCTAAAGTAGTGTTGATTTCGGTGACCGAGGGTGATGATAAGCCATTGAAATATCCCGATATGTTCTTTGGTGCCGATTTGGTGATTATTACCAAAACCGATTTATTACCCTATGTTAAATTTGATGTTAATGCCTGCGAAAATAATATTCGTAAAATTAATCCTAAATGTAAGATTGTCAAATTATCGTCAACCAGCGGCGAAGGATTTGCGGCATGGATTAATTGGCTTAACATTGCCAAGGCCTATCATGGCTAATTTGCCGGCAGCAGCGCGTGGCATGTAAATTATTAATAAACGGCATCGTACAGGGAGTTGGCTTTCGTCCAACGGTGTACAAGGTTGCCGTTAATTTACACTTAAGCGGCTGGGTTAAAAATACCTCGCGTGGGGTTGAAGTGGTTATTTCCGATTCCAACCCTGAGTCGTTTATCAGCAATTTAAAACGGCATCTGCCCAAGTTGGCATCACTCGATTCAATTGCCTGCGAAGACTATTCGCAGCCATTAGCGGCGGAATTTGTTATTTTGCCCTCAGTTGCCGCCGATGTCAACGATACGGTAATGCCGCCGGATAGCTATATCTGTGAAGATTGTTTCAATGAAATCTTCGATCCCAACAGCCGCTATTATCTTTATCCATTCACTAATTGTACCAATTGTGGTCCACGTTATACGGTTATCGGCGGATTGCCTTATGATCGTAAATATACCGCTTTAGCTGATTTTCCGCTGTGTCCTGACTGCGAACAAGAGTATCGTGATCCGGAAAACCGCCGTTATCATGCGCAGGCAACCGCGTGTCCCAATTGCGGTCCCCAATTTAGTGCCGATTTTAGTTATCTGGCCAGCCAAATTCAAGCCGGTAAAATTATTGCGCTCAAGGGGATTGGTGGCTATGTCTTAATTGCCGATGCAGCTAATTCTGCGGCGATAACCACCTTACGTAAGCGTAAAGAGCGTCCGGCAAAACCCTTTGCCTTGATGGCGTTAAATACCAGCTCAATTCAGCAGCATTTTGCCCATGTTCAGCCATCCGAAAAAGAACTGTTGGAGTCGGCCGCCGCGCCAATCGTACTGTTAAATCGTAAAGCCCGAAGCAGCATTGCGCCGGAAATCGCACCACGGTTGAATACATTGGGATTTATGCTGGCCAATAACCCAATTTTTTACATTCTTTTTTATTATTTATTGGGACAACCAAGCGGACGTGACTGGTTAAATGAAGCGCATGATTTAGCTCTGGTAGTAACCAGTGCCAATTTTAGTGGTGGGACAATCATCAGTGATGATGCCGAAGCCATGCAGCAGCTTAGCGCGATTGCCGATATCGTGGTTCATCATGATCGCCAAATAATCATGAAGTGTGATGATTCATTGTTGATGGTAAGCGGCGGCGAGAATCTACTGCTCCGGCGTGCGCGCGGAATTGCACCCAAGCCATTTTATTTTTCTTATAATATGCCGCAGGTGGTTGGTCTGGGGGCGCATTTGAAAAATACCATCACTTTCACCCGCGAGAATAAGATCTTTACCTCCCAATATCTCGGTGACATGAGTTCCGAACATACGATTAAATATTTTAAACAAATCTTAGCGCATTATCAGCAGGTGTTCAATTTTAAACCGCAGTTGGTGGTCAGCGATTTACATCCGGATTTTTTTGTCAGCAATTATGCCCGTGAATTGGCAATTCCGCATTTACAATTGCAGCACCACCATGCCCATCTGGCTTCGGTTATCGGCAATGCCGAGAGTAATTCACGGCAAATTGATAATGAAGTTTTTGGTTGCATTTTAGATGGCTATGGCTATGGCAGCAATGGCGAAGCCTGGGGCGGCGAATTAATTAAATTTAACCGCCAGAATTTGAGTTTTACCCAGATTTCGCAGATCCCGGAACTAATTGTCCCCGGTGGCGATATTGCCGAACGTGAACCCTGGCGATTGGGTTTAGCCTTGTGCGTTGGCTATGATTTACCAGTTCCTGAACATATTCAGTGTCAGGCACAAGCGGGTATATTGCAAAAATTAATTATCAGCAACCAGTTTTCGAGCTCCACCTCAATGGGGCGGGTATTCTCGGCGATTGCCGGATTATTGGGAGTAGTTGATAAGGTCAGCTATGAAGCCGAAGCGGCAATGATACTGGAAAGTATGGTGCGCAATCCGGAAGTCGAGTTTGATTCGGTACGCCTGACTCCCGATGGTAAACCGGATTTTGCTTTATTGTTTCAGCGGGTCTATCAATTGGGAATTGCCCATGGTGAAATCGGCAAAGCGATCAATGTTTTTTATGGTTCATTGGCCGCGTTATTGGCCAAATGGATATTGTTCCATGCCTCCATTAACGGCATTCGTCAAGTTGCGCTCTCCGGCGGCTGCTGGCAAAGTCGCTATCTTTTTCCGTTAATCAAGGAGAAAATGACGCTATTGGGAATCGAATTATTGACACCTCAGGGGCTGCCGGTTAATGATGAGTGTATCAGTTTTGGTCAGGCGTGGTATGGCGCGCAAACTTTGTTGCAGCACCGTTATACTCAAACAAATTCATCATCGTAGGTCGTTATTTTGCTACTCACTTACGTGTGTAGGTTTCGCAGCAAAATGCCTACTAGTATTTCCACCCGCGTGTGTTCGAATTTGATTGAGTATAGTTTAGTTAAAACGTTGTAATCCCAGACCCTCACCGCTGATTTCCGGTGTTTTTTCCATAATAATATCGGCCAAATATTTTCCTGAGCCCAGACTCATCGTCCATCCTAGCGTTCCGTGTCCGGTATTTAAGAACAGGTTTTTAAGCGGCGTTTTGCCAACCAATGGTACGCTATCCGGAGTCATTGGCCGTAAACCACTCCAAAATAATGCTTGTGCCAGATTGCCGCCAGTGGGATACCAATCTTTAACCACTTTTTCTAAAACTTCTTGGCGCCGTGGATTTAACCATAATTGATAACCGGAAAGTTCCGCCATTCCGCCGACGCGAATTTGATTATCCAGGCGGGTAATCGCGACTTTATAGCTTTCATCAAGGATAGTTGAACGCGGAGCGGATTCCGGATTACTCAGTGGAATTGATAAGGAATAACCTTTTACCGGATAGACTGGGAGTTTTATTCCTAAATCGCGCAGCAGGTTTCGAGAAAATGAACCCAATGCGACAACATAATGATCGGCGCTATAACGTTCATCACCACAATAAATCGCATTAAGCCGTTGTTGAGTTTGTTCTAGATGGCTTATTTCACGATTAAAAATAAATTCTACCCCCAATTTTTTACATTGTTCCGCCAGCTTTTGCGTAAAGACACAGCAATCGCCGGTTTCATCGTTGGGAAGATAGAGTCCGCCAGTCAATAAGTGATGATTGGTTTTTAATGCCGGCTCGCGTTCAATGCAACCAGCAATATCTAATGCCTGATACGGAACTTGATATTTTTCCAAGACCTGTAGATCTTTATACATCTCTTGCAATTGTTTGGTAGTTCGGAATAACTGCAAAGTACCCAACTGGCGCTCGGCATAGCTTAGGGGCAGTTCCCTGCGGATATTGATAAATTGGTCGCGACTATATTCGGCTAGCTGCAGCATTCGGGATTTATTTACTGCATAGCTTTTGGCATTGCAATTTGCTAACATTTGCAATAGCCATTGCCACTGAAAGGCACTGCCGTCGGGGTGAATTTTAAGCGGGGCATCTCGTTGAAAGAGCCATTTTAGGGCTTTAAACGGAATTCCCGGTGCCGGCCACGGAGTTGTATATCCTGGCGAAATTTGCCCGCAATTGGCAAAGCTAGTCTCCTTGGCAACATCATTTTGACGGTCAATTACCGTTACCGAGGCTCCGGCGCGCGCCAGATACCAAGCGCTGCTAACTCCAATAATACCGCCGCCCATGATAATTATTTTCATTATTAAACCTCTTAATGAGTTTCACTGTTTAATTCAGCGTGAATTTTTTCAATATTTTTTGCGATAGACTCTTGAGATTCTTGTCCCAGTAAGAAAATCGTAGTAAAAATGATGCTGGCGACAACTACCCATAAATTGTCATTAGGAAAGCTTATCCAGTGCTGCGAGTGCCCATATGATATTCCATATAACACGGCAACATAAGCCGTCATATACCAGCTTTTCCGAAAAGCTAACAATGGTTGCGTTCGGGCGAAAATTAACCAGTAGGCGCAACAACATAATAAAATTAGCACTAACAGATATAACAAATTATCGGTACCCGACCAATAGACAAAATAACTGCAACTGGCAAAACCAAGATAACCAAACAAAGTTGGGAATGGCAGTTTGAATTTACGTTCAAGATTCGGGAATTTTTTCCTTAACACCATCAGAGCCAAAGGCCC
>CAZATM010000125.1:0-7543 GCA_964488065.1 uncultured Neisseria sp. | reverse complement strand
ATTCCATAAAGTGGGCAACAAATGACGCTAGGAAAAATAACTATTACAAATTATCTTTCCTAACTATTATTCACTGCCGGAGATTTAGAGTAAAATACTCGTTATTATAACTGCCTTCACCCTGCATAACTTCATTAATTTATGCAAGTTTATTATATTTTTATTATCTCACAATAAAACAATAGATTATTCATTGTGAAAAGCAAAAAGCAGCCGCGGTGACTGCTTTTAATCCATCTCAAAAAATAAAACAGGCTTGCAATCAAATGCAAGCCTGTAATACAGTAAATACCCAGTTAATTATTGTGCGGCAGAAGCAGCTGGCGCTGAGGCTGCAACTGGAGCAGATGCCGCTGGCGCTTTACCGGAAATTTCATCCAATTTAGCATTCAACTGATCAGCAGGAACCATACCAGGTAAAATTTGACCATTTGAAAGAATAATTGTTGGTGTACCATCAACTTGCACCACATCAGTACCGATCTTCATAACTTGATCCAACGCACTGGTATCACAGCTAGTATTGGTCGGCAATGCGGTGTCTTTTTGCATCCATGCCGCCCAAGTAGCCGCGCGATCTTTACTACACCAAATTTTCTTAGCATCGCTGGCTGCATTTGGATGAATCGGCAATGGGAACAAGAAGCTATAAACAGTTACGTTATTTAATTGTGGAACTACTTGTTTTTCAAACATTTTGCAGTATGGACAATCTGGATCGGTAAATACCGCAATCTTACGGCTACCATCACCGATAACTTGTTTAATTGCTAAATCCAGCGGTAATTTGCTGAAATCTACTTTTGCCAAATCTTGCATTCTTTGTTCAGTAATGCTTTGTTTAGTAGCCAAATCAACCATATTGCCAAACATTGCGTATTTACCGTCGGTTGATACGTAGAAAATTTTGCGACCAACAACTACTTCATATAATCCGCTAACTTTAGTTGGGTTAACTTGATCTACCTGAGTCAAGCCCGGAATTTGTTTAACTAAATTAGCTTTTAGTTGATCTGGAGTAACAGTTGCACCATTGCTGGCTGCACCTTGGTTATTACATGCAACTAAAGAAACACTGACCAATAAGCCCAATAATAATTTTTTCATAATAACTTTCTTTTATAAAAACACAAATAAAATACAGACTCAATCAAATTCGAACACACGCGTGTGGAAATACCAGTAGGCATTTTGCTGCGAAGCTTAAACACGTGAGTGCGTAGCAAAATAACAACCCAGAGAGATGAATTTTTTTGAGTATAGACACCCACCGCTTCAGCCAGCTAACTATTGATTGCCGTGCATTTTAATAATATTTGGCACCAATTAATTTTATGCTAACACACTAAAACTGCAGTAAATTATTCCACTAAAACCGGATTATAACAGAAAAAATCCATCGATACAAATTCTAACTAAAATCCCCCATTTTTTAAGAATGAGTCATCTCCAGCGGAACTACATATTTATCAAAATCTTCGGCAGCAATTAGTTTGAGTTCAATTGCCACTTCGCGTAATGTTTTACCCTCTTTATGGGCAGTTTTAGCAATTAACGCGGCATTATCATAACCAATATGGCGATTAAGTGCGGTAACCAACATTAAATTTTTATCCAAATTCGCCTTAATCACCGCCAAATTCGGCTCAATTCCGCCGGCACAATGTTCATTAAACGCATGACAGGCATCGGCTAATAATTCAATACTTTCTAACACATTATGTACCATTACCGGTTTATAGACATTTAACTGAAAATTCCCCTGACTGCCGGCAAAGGCTGCAGCCGTATCATTACCAAATACCTGCACGCAAACCATGGTCAACGCTTCACATTGGGTTGGATTTACTTTGCCCGGCATGATTGATGAGCCGGGTTCATTTTCGGGAATCGTAATTTCACCGATACCACAGCGCGGACCACTAGAGAGCCAGCGAACATCATTGGCAATTTTCATCAACGCCATTGCCAAGGTTCTAAGCGCCGCAGAAGTGTTTACCAACGCATCATGTGCTGATAAAGCAAAAAACTTATTGCTGGCCGACTTAAATGGATAACCGGTAATTTCGGCTATATTTTTAGCACATAAATCACCAAAAAGCGGATGGGCATTAAGACCAGTACCAACCGCCGTACCGCCAATTGCTAAATCATACAACCCGGATAACGTGGATTTCACACTATCAAGAGCAAAATCAATCTGCGCCACCCAAGCACTGATCTCCTGTCCAAGAGTAATTGGCGTAGCATCCTGTAAATGAGTCCGTCCGGTTTTTACAATGGTATTAAATTGCCGTGATTTAGTAGCCAAGGTAGCGCGCAATTGTTCTAGGCTTGGAAAAAGTTTTTCAAATAACTCGGTAACTACCGCAATGTACATGGCAGTTGGAAAGGTGTCATTGGAAGATTGACCGCGATTGACATGGTCATTGGGATGAATTGGTTTTTTACTCCCCATCACTCCGCCAACAATCTCAATTGCACGGTTCGATATTACCTCATTGGCATTCATATTGGATTGGGTTCCGGAACCGGTCTGAAACACCACCAATGGAAAGTGGCTATTCAATTTACCGGCAATGACTTCATCTGCCGCCGCAACGATTGGTTTGACTAATTCCGGCGCTAACTCCCCAAGTTCGCCATTGGCTAAAGCCGCAGCTTTTTTGAGTATCCCCATCGCTTTAATGACTGGGGATTGCCATTGAAAACGTGAGCGTCCGATTGGAAAATTAATTATTGACCGCGCGGTTTGCGCACCCCAATATTTATCATCAGGAACTTCAATAGTTTCCATAGAATCAGATTCAACTCGCATCATAACTCCCAAAAAATATTTAATCTAAATATCAATATTTAGTTGCTGCACTGACTAACATTTTTTTTAGCACACCCGCGCGATTTACTAAACTCAAGCCCCAATTGCGCAAGCTATCAACCATTATCAAACGGCTATGAAATAACCGATGGAGTAAATGGCAAGTCATCTGCATTTGTCTGGCTGCCAGCAAGCGACTACTATTATAGCGGGCAAGCTTGAACTGATCAATGCCGGTTGATTTTGCGCTGGCAAATAACTCCCGCAATTCCCATACGTCACCAAACCCAAGATTGACGCCCTGTCCGGCCAATGGATGAATGGTATGTGCAGCATCACCAATCAATACAACCCTTCCCTGATAAAATTTCGGCACCAGATTCAAGCGCAGCGGAAATGCCAGCGGTGCGGTAATAAGCTCCAATTCTCCCAAACTATATTTTCCGGCAGCTGCAACCCGTTGACAAAACTCCGTAGGTGGGAGCGCCAATAATTCCGCGGAATTATCACACGACCACACTATCGAAATATTATTGTCCGGCAAGGGCAGATACGCTAAAATACTATCACCCAAAAACCACTGGCGGGCAATATTGTCATGATTCTTTTGAGCATGAAAATTAGCCACCACTCCGGCTTGGTAATAATCAAGCGTTTGCGGCAAAATGTCCAACTGCTTACGGACAAAAGAATTGGCACCATCGGCAGCAATCAACCACGCTGCCGAATAATTCTCACCATCGGCACCGAATAATGTGACCTGCGTTTCACTTTGTTTGATATGCTGCAAGCTCAGGTACTTGAATTCGACATTGCTGAATTTAGCCAATTCGGCAATTAACGCACTTTGTAAAATACGATATTCGACAACCCGCGCTAAATAATCATGACTACCAGCATCCAGCTCAATTTGCCCACCGCGATCGCCACTAACCAACATCATGGCAATGGTGCCTACTCGCAACTCAGAAAAATCCGGTAATAATTCCATTAATAATCGGTAGTTCCGTGGTGAAATTGCATAAATTTTATTGTCCCAACTGGAATCATTATGACTAAAATCTTGTGGCTGCCGATCAATAATTATAATTTGCAACTCGGGATTTTGCTTGGCCAATGCTAAAGCACAAGTACAGCCAACCAACCCACCACCAACAATAATGACATCTGACATTGACTTAATATCCTATAAACATCCCGTAAATTTTACTATAATAAAAATTTAGTGAAAACTTAAAACCCATAAATCAAATGCTCGGCCAAAGTATTTTGTAATTTCGGCATAACACTTAAACCGATTATTCCAGCTCCGCGCAGATGTTGTAATAACCGACTTTGCGGCTCCATCTTGGTTGCCAATAGATGGGTAAAATTGATCAAGCGACTGACATCGCTCTCACGCAATTGATGATAATTTTTGAGCGCTGCTAGATTAGCCCCGGGTTGATAATTGGAAAATAGTTTACTTAACAGTTTAACATCGCGCAAACCAACATTCAATCCCTGCGCTGAAACCGGGTGAAGCAACTGTGCCGAATTACCAATTAGAATTATCCGTCGCAATACCCGCTCACGAACCTGTTTCAGAAACAATGGAAAACAATGCAGTTTGGATAGTAATTGGCAGCCTCCCAATTGCCGGGTAAATTGATGCTCTAATTCGCTGACAAATAGTGTCGGATCTGCGGCATAACTTCTTGCCAGCTCGGTTGCCAATGACCACACTACTACATAATGGTCTTGATATGGCAATAATACCAATGGTCCCAACGAGCCAAACCGTTCATAAGCAATGTTTTGATGCTGGGTTGGCGTTTGGATATGCGCAACTAGCGCCTGTTGCTCATAGTCATGATTAATTCGCAAAGTTTCTTTGCCCAATAAACCACCGCCTTCCGCCAGCAGCAACCACTTGGCAGTCATAATTTTGGCAACATCGCCTTGTTGGTACTCAATGGTTACCAATTCGTTACCATCATGAATTTTTCTTACATCGCCAATAACCATCGTGATTTTATCATTGTGTTGGATTTGTCCCAGCAAACAATCGCATAAGGCATGATAACTTACGGTATAGCCTAAATGGGTAAGCCCTAAATCATCTGCCTTAATTTGGCTTATCCCCAAACCGGAATGAGAAATTTCCACACAATCAATCGCCGTAGCACTACCCGGCCAGCCGTTAATTTGTGCTAAAAATTGTTGCGACGCATAAGAAAGCGCTAACACCCGCCCATCACTGGATTTATCCTTGCCGCTATCAATTATGGTAACGAAATGACCTTTTTCAGCCAACGATAAAGCCATTGCCAAGCCAACCGGACCACCACCAATTATAACTAATGAATTGTGTAACATCTTAAAAATCAACTACTAAAACAGAATTTATACCATCGCTGAGTAATGGCAGTAACATCTGACTGGCAATCCGGCGATGCTCGGAATGATTCAGATAGTAGTCACGGTCAAAATTATTCGCAAATTCCATCACAAATCCATAATTGTATTCCCGCGACAGTCCCTCTGAACTATTATTATGACCAGCAGCAAATGACTGGATTTGTGGAATCGCTTGATTTTTTAAATCAGCCAGCGCCTGAATTGCCACAGACAGCTCGCGGCTATTAACAAATTCCGCAGCCACTTTCAACAATACCAGATGTTTAATCATTTTGTCACCACCTCAATTATTTTTGAAAATTGATATCAATAAATAACTAAGCCCAAGGGATTACCTCGGGCCTAATGAATAAGAGTAAAGCTTAGTACTGAACCTGCATTTTCATCACATCTTCATAGCTCATTTCTATCGCTTTAGTTTGAGCTTTGCTGAAAATAGTTTCGGTAACTTTTTGTTCCATCGCCATCGCTTTGGCATTGTTTACCCGCGTCTCATCTTTGAAATACCATTCTTGATAATCAGTCGGGTCTTCATACATGGTAGCCATATCACTCACCACGTTTTTCACTTCATCATCAGAAACCGTTAATTCATTGGCTTTAATAAACTCAGAAACCAATAAGCGTAAAGTTACCATTTTACGGGCATCTTTTTCAAACATTTCGTGAGTTAGTTTGATTTGCTCGGGTTTGTAACCTTGTTTTTTCATATTTTCTTCAGCGGCATTCATCATGTTATGAATTTCGTCATGAACCAAGGCATTTGGAACTTCCAATGGGCTAACTTCAGCTAAAGCTTGCAAGGCATTATCACGAGATTTAATTTTTACTCGCCGCTCAACTTCACGCTGCAGATTTTCTTTAATTTCTTTGCGTAATGATTCTTCGGTACCATCTTCAACACCCAAAGTTTTAACAAATTCAGCAGTCATTTCCGGTAATTTTGGCTTGGCAACTTCAGTTACTTTGATAGTAAAAACCGCAGTTTTACCCTTTAAATTTTCAGCATGGTATTCGGCAGGGAATGCAACTTCAACATCCTTACTTTCGCCAGCTTTAAGACCAGTTACACCAGCTTCAAAATCCGGTAACATCCAGCCCTGACCAATAATAAACGGATAGTTTTCAGCCCTACCACCGTCAAATTCAACACCATCAACTTTGCCAAGAAAATCAACTGTAACTTTATCACCGCTTTCGGCAATGCCATCAACACAAATTTCGTGAGTAGCGCGTTGTTTGCGCAATATATCAATGGTTGTTTCAACGTCTTTATCATTCAATTGGCAGCTCGGTTTTTCAACTTCTTTACCCGCCAAATCACCCAATTTTACTTCCGGCATTACTTCAAAAGTCGCGGCAAAAACAAATTCATCACCTTCACTTGAAGTTAAATCAAATTTAGGATAACCAACGATATTCAATTTATATTCAACTAACTGATCAACAAATTTCTTATTTAACTGTTCATTTAAAGCATCTTCGTAGGCTTTACCACCATACATTTGCTCAACAATGTGTTTTGGCGCTTTGCCAGGACGAAAACCTTGTACTTTAGCTTTGCGGGCATATTTCTTCAGCTCATCAGCAACTTTAGAATTTACTACTGCTTTTTCTACATTAAATTGTACTTTACGCTCTAAAGTACTTACAACTTCAACAGTCATCCTTTATTCCTTAAAATTAAACATGATAGGGGCGAATTATAACATAACCACACCAAGATATTTAAACAACTTTATTGATTAAATAAATGGCGCGTAACTGTCATTTAATTCAGCAATTTCAACACTAATCGCCAGTTGCAAATGTTCTTTGGTTTTGTGAAGTCCATCTCTTAGAATTTGTTGCAATTCTAGGGCAACTTCTTTGATTAATTCCGGGGCACGCCCTTTGAGAATTTTAACCGTTAAGTGCGCAAAGGCGTTGTTGGGATTATTGTCACCAAGCACATAAATATCATGCAAAATTGCCCGACTTTTACAGCTTTCCAGTTTAGTCGGTAATCTTTTAACCAATAAATCTTGGCAATCACTCAAAATTTGCGCAATTTTACCATTAGTTTCCATTACGTTGGCAGAAGCTTCCAATATTATATGTGGCATGATACTCGCTTTCAAAAAATCAAATTAAATTAGCATAGTATTATAGCATAGAAGTACGCCTGAATTGGCAGATAGAATTAATTAGCAACAGAAAAGCAAAAAGCCCTAACCGTTATGGTTAGGGCTTTATATAGGGAGCCTGGCAATGTCCTACTTTCGCATGGGCGAACCACACTATCATCGGCGATGACTCGTTTCACTGTCCTGTTCGAGATGGGAA
>CAZATM010000124.1:0-11921 GCA_964488065.1 uncultured Neisseria sp. | reverse complement strand
AAACAAAATGCCAAAAAAATTGGATCCCCCTCGATGCGGCACTACAAGATCCATTTGTTAGACTCACGATGAAACAAATTTATAATTTTGTCTACAACAGAGTACTAAGAAATGGATTTGTCATTAAAAAAGGACATTCTAACCGATGGGAATTTTTTTGTATGGACGACTATCGGGAGTGGAAGCAATGTTAAATCTAATTAATGGATTACGTGTTAAGCGTAATTTTTTTATGCTTGACTTTCGCTATAATGGACAACGTTACCGTTCAGTGACTAACCTTGAGGCAACTTTGGATAATCAACCAAAAGCCGAAAACCTACTAAACAAAATAAAAAAGGACTTATCAAAAAATTCATTTTACCTATCAAACTATGAAAAACATTTTAAAACCCCTGAAATTCTTGCACCATTAGATGCTGATTTCAAAAAAGAAAAATGCTCTGTATTAATCAATACCTTAATCCTCAAGGAACTTGATGAATATAAAAAAAGAGTAGCCGTTGGAACGCTTGGTATCGCAACCTATGAAAATTACATTTACGCCGCAAATCTCCATACATTACCCTACTTTAGTAATTACCAAGTAAGCGAAGTAAATGGAGAAGTTTTAGAGAATTTTATTCGCAAGTTGCCATTTACCAAAAAACGTATTGAGCTAATTTTTAGACCTCTTAGAAAGGCTTTCAGAAAAGCACTGAAAAGTGGACTTATAAACTTTAATCCTATTTATGATATTGATGAGGACATATATTTAACAGTTGTACAAGATAGTAACTATGAAGTAAATCCATTCAATCTTGACGAAATAGATGCAATTTTACAAAATTGCACCCACGATGTAATTCGTAATTTTATTAAGTTCGGTTTTTGGACTGGTATGCGGATTGGTGAGATTTTTGCCTTAGAGTGGTCTGATATTTCTTTCACCAATGAAACCATCTCTATTACAAAATCAGCTACTATTAGAGGCATCATTAAAGAGCCAAAAACTGAAGCAGGTATCAGAATAGTCGAAATGACAACTCAAGCCAAAGAAGCGCTATTATCTCAATTTGAGATCACCGGAAAAGAAAACGGCCGAGTGTTTTTAACGCCACTTGGCCGCCCTTGGAAAAAAACCAGTGCGTTTCGTGAATATTGGAAATCGGCTCTGACACTTGCAGGCGTAGAATACCGTAATCCATATCAAATGAGACACACATTTATTAGCTATATGCTAAGTATTGGTAATAATCCGATGGTATTATACCAGATGGTAGGTCATAAGAAACCTAAAATCATGTTTGAAAAATATGCCAGATTCATCAAACAAAATGACGATAAAAAACTACTTTTCACTACACCCAAGTAATTTGGTGCCCAAAATGGTGCCCAAACTATTAGAAATAAGTGGAAATTTAACAAAAACCCAAGAATAAATAAGAAAGGTAAATCGATGATAACAATCTGAATTACGTGTTAAAATAGTGAAAAATAAGGGTGTAGCGACGATAAGTTGGTGCACCCGACAGGGATCGAACCTGTGACCTTCAGCTTCGGAAACTGACACTCTATCCAACTGAGCTACGGATGCTTTAAGAAGAGGGAGTTATTCTATCATAAAATAATTCCATTTTTAAAAAATAATCCTAAAATTTTAGAAAATCGCGCTTGAATTCTTCGCAAGTGATCATTTAAATAAGGGCAAATTAATATTTGAAATAAACAGACAATATAGTTTGACATACCCAATTAAGCAACTAAAGTTAATAACTATTTTCTCTGTTACTCAAAGTATTTGAATATCATAAGCGGCTAACCTATAAAATATGCTGTCATATACAAATAACACATTGAGCGTATTTTTTAGCGGACAATAGAGTATAAAAAAACCGGCTGTAAAAGCCGGTTTTTCTACGCTATTGGTTTCGTGCTGATTAGATCCAGCATAACCTTATAAAGATTATCATTGCGAAAATTAAAGCGAAACTCGCTCTCTTTTAAATGATGATAAAGTTTATGCTTGGCAACGCCCTGAAATTTAAGCATCCGGCTTTTGGTAAATTGCCAAAAATTATCCAAATTTTCCACATAACTGGGTTTGTCGGCAAATTTTTTATCATTATCGTAACCAACTGCGATCACCCCTTCGACCTCATGGATTTCTACGGCATGTACCGTAACTTTATCAGTTTGCTTGGTGTTTAACAACGCGCCTAATTTAGCGGTAGTACAATTAGCTATCATTTCGGCATAAACCTTGCCCCGCCGTTTGAGAATCCCCAGATTATTGGAAATCTTCTTCGTCAGAGCTAAATTGGCTGATTTATCATCTTCTTTATTCGAAAAAAATTCAGCAACCTCATGTTCGTCACGTAGCTCTTCGTCAAACGGCGCGTACTGTTCGCAAAACTCGACAATCCGTTCGCGAATTTCATTCAGGTAGCGATTCACAGTATTGCGATTCAACGCTATTTTTTCGGCAATCTGAGTGGCAGACATATCTTCCGCGAAATACTTAACCATTTTGCGGAATTTATACTCGGATATTTTCGCTCGCCGAACATATTTATTTTTTAAAATTTGAGTCATTTTTTATATCTACATCTACAAAATCCAGCAACCCATTCTAGTCTAGCTAAAGCCAGCAAAGTGGCATCAGCTATACCGACCATGATATTATCCGGTGTTACAACAAGGTGGGTACAGTCGCAATAGGACTTCAATTCCTGTGACTGTCTCAGCTTTTGATTTTACCATATATTGTGAGAGATTTGATATGAATGTTATGAATATGAAAAACAAAGTCGATAACTACCGTTTACAATTTGCCGGAGATAATCGCGAATTTGTGCCAATTATGATTGGCGGGATGGGAGTTGACATTTCCACTACTGAGCTAGCCCTTGAAGCTGCACGGCTAGGCGGTATTGGACATATCTCAGATGCCTTGATCGCTGAAGTCGCTGATCGGAAGTGTGGTTCAACAATGGTTGGCGATAAACGTAAACAATTTAAAGAGAGTTTAAATAGTAGCGATAAAAGCAAAATATACTTTGATGCTCACGATATAAAAAAAGCCATGGAAGTCCACGTTGGTAAGACCATGAGTGCTAAAAAAGGTAGCGGGCTGGTATTTGTTAACTGCATGGAAAAATTAACCATGAATAATCCCAAAGATACCCTGCAAGCCCGGTTAAATTCAGCGCTAGATGCTGGAATTGACGGTATTACTTTAAGCGCTGGTTTGCATTTGAATAGTTTTGCCATGATGCAAGATAATCCACGTTTCCACGATGCCAAGCTAGGAATTATCGTTTCATCGCTACGGGCATTAAAACCATTTTTACAACGCGCCAAACGTTCTAATCGGATGCCGGATTTCATCGTAGTTGAAGGACCTTTAGCTGGTGGGCATTTAGGTTTTGCCTTGGAAAACTGGCATGAATTTAGTTTACCGATGATTTTCAGTGAAATCAACAGCTACCTTAAAGAACAAAATTTGAATATTCCGGTAATTCCTGCTGGTGGTATATTTACCGGTAGCGATGCCGCCGCCTACCTTGCCGATGGTGCTGCTGCTGTTCAGGTGGCTACCCGCTTTACTGTAACCGAAGAATGCGGTTTGCCCGACAAAGCTAAACAGGATTATTTCCGTGCTACCGAAGAAGATGTTGAAGTAAATACTACCTCACCAACTGGATATCCAATGCGAATGTTGAAATATTCGCCATCATTGGGTGGGAAAATGAAACCCAATTGTGAAGCATTAGGATACTTGCTGGAAAATGGAACGTGTTCTTACATTGATGCTTATGAGCGGGCTAAAGCTGCTAGTAGTGATGGTAAATCATTTGCCGTGTATGAAAAAACTTGTCTCTGCACGCATATGCAGTTGTATCAATGCTACACTTGTGGACACTATGTTTATCGACTGAAAGATACCACCAATCGCTTGGCGGATGGTAGTTATCAGATTTTGACCGCTGAACAAGTTTTTGAAGATTATCAATATAGCAGCGAAAATAAAATTACTAAACCGCTAGCACTGGTTGCTTAATTTATAAGTTTGAATAATGATTACCACTGCCCAATTTCGGCAGTGGTTTTTGGTTGTTTGTTATTGCTATTTTTTGGTATAATCACTCTAACTCTCTTACTTCATAGTGTATTATAATCAGCAAATAATTTATTATCTTACTACGTGAAAACTTAATTTCAACCGACAGGCTGATAGCAAATAATTTCAGCAACATACAATAACTAAAATTGGAAACAGGCATCATGAAAAAATTACTTTTTTTAATATTTGCCAGCGGCATTTTAATTACCAGTTGCTCATCTGGTGGTGCGGCTACAACTAACGCAAAAGCCAATCCGACAATTTATGATTATGGTTATGCAAAATTTACCATTAGCCCATATTCCAATACTTTGGCAGTTACCGCCTATAACAGCGAATCAGGAATTAACCGTTTAACAGCCTCTCAATATAAGACGGCGTTCTATTCTTTATCAACTCATTATAGCCCGCAAAGTAATATCCTGAGTTGTGGGATTGCATCAGCTGTAATTATGCTAAACACCGTTTATGCCAATATTGGTAAAACGCTGCCATTATCTAAAACCGGATCGTGGTATATCCCTGAGGATAATGCCATTGAAGGTAATTTCACATGGACGGAAGACAATTTTTTTAATGATAACGTTGATGGCTACTTAAATAAAGAAGTTATTTATGGACGGGAAAAAGTCAATGGCCAATATGTGGTTGGCGTATCATTGGAACAATTAACTACCGCGCTGAATCTACAAGGTCTAACGGCAACTAAAGTCAGTGTAGAAACTGCCACAGATGTCGACATAGAAGCATTTCGGGCGTTATTAAAACAGCAGTTAGCAAATCCGACTAAATACATCATTGTCAATTATAATCTTAACGTTATGTCAGCTTTGAATGGTGGGCATTTTTCACCATTGGCAGCCTATGATCAAAGTAGTGATTCCGCACTAATTCTTGACACTTGGAATGCCTTTGCGCCATGGACATGGGTAAAGGTCTATGACCTATATAAAAGCATGAATACCAAAGATGGCAATAATTACCGGGGCTATATTCTAGTGAATGCCAATTCTGCAACTTAATAATTTACTAGAACCGGTTGTACTTCGTCCAACGTACATTGCTTAAGTTTATCAATTGATCATGAAATATTTCAAATATTTATTAAATACAAATTATTTTAGCACGGATAATAACCACCTTTGACATACTTCAATTTAACTAAAAATTCACTTTTAGGCAGGCTCTTGAATTAGCGTTGTTGCATCTATCTACAAAAACAGCTTTTTGCCGTAAAATAATTATAGATTTATCACCGGAATAGTATTTTTTAGTTCACCATGTGCTAAAATATATCATCGTATTTTTTTAATTATATTTACTAAGTTAATATAAACATATGGGAGAATCATGATGCGCAAATATTTTATACTATTGGCTTTGGTTGGTACAGCAAATGCTGCGTCAAATGGATTTTATGTAGGAATCGACGCTGGCGTTGGATTTCAAAATTTTATCTATAATAATACCAATTTATCTTCATTAAATCCACAACTATCTTCTTCGCAATTGGTCGTTTCTGGAACCGCTGCAAGTCCACAGGTTGGTGCATTTGGTGGTTACATGTTTAATCGTAACTGGGGTGTTGAAGCTGGTTATCAGTATATGTTTAATTCTGCCAACATTACCGGAGCTGGGGTCGGAGGCGCCGCCTTTGATAGCGGTACGTATAATTTAAATGCCCAATTATTCGATTTATTAGCGGTAGGTCGATTACCTATTGAAGATAGTAATTTTGCGGTATATGGTAAACTTGGTTTAGGCTATGCTTATGCTCAATTTGGTCAGTATTGTACCCCTGCAGTTTGTGCCACGGGTTCTTTACCATCTGGTAGCGGATTAACTGTTGCTGGCGGCGTTGGTGTAGAATATATGATTACCAATAGTTGGAATATGCAGCTAGAGTTAATGAACTATGGAGGTGTAATGCCGGTTAATATTACCAGCAATGGCAATACCGTTGGTTATTGGTCTGATACCAGCCTAACGTTAGGCGCCGCTTGGCATTTCTAGGTCAATATAAAATGAGCAAAATATTTAATTTTATTAGTGGTAGTCTTATTACCTGTGTTCTGATATCTGCCTGTATACCATTTGGCGGAATTGGCTCCGGTGGCGGTTCACTCCCAACACCAACGCCGACATCAACAGTTTCACCTTCGCCAACTCCGATCGTTGGCTGGAATCCAACTCAATCGCCACCAGTAGTAACTGGACGTGCTAATAGTGTTGGATTTACCAGTGATCAAGTTGGAAATTTATATTTATCATATCAAGGGACAGGATCTCTCTCGGTTTACCGTTATGGCTTCAATCAAGTGAGTCCGCAATGGCAATTAATTGCTGAATCTTTAAATATGTCTTTATCCTCTTATACTTCGTCAATAGTTATCACTCCTATCGGCGATATTAATTTAATGTATTTGTATAATACCGATATCACAACTAAGCCGGTTATACATTACCTAACAGCATTGCCGGATAAAAATATGTTTAAAAACATATTAATCCCAAGGGTGTCACAAACTTATACATATTCAGGAACAGCAACTCGAACACCTGCGTGCCCGGCTCCAATCTCCCATGAAATCGAAGCCAGTGATGCCTCAATGACTACTGATAATACTAATAAACAAATAATTGCATTTAGCGATGAAACCTTTTATGAAAAAAGTGAAGTTAGCGCAGAGAGTGGTACGTGTACCGCACCAAAATATAATGGCGGGAGTAGGCTTGGTGTATATTTTGCCAACGATTATACAACGTATCGGCAATTAAGTGATGGTTCTGTCGCACAAGTACAAATCGTGGCTACTCCAAATGGTACATCAAACAATTTGCCAGCCTTTGTTGCATATCAAGACGGTGCGAATGCTGGCGGTATCAGCGTACAGGAAATCATCTATAATTCCAGTAGTGAGAGCTATGAATTTTATTATCTAGGTGGTAAAAATTTTAGCAACGGCAGTGCTAACTATATTAGCATTGCAGCTGATAAAAATGCTGTCCCATATGTTGCATATGAAAATTCAAACCAATTATTGACCGTCTTAAAATATGAAGATACTACCAATACTTGGAAGCCACTCAATTCGCAAAAAATAACTAACAATATTACGACTTGGATTAGTTTAACCATCGACCCAAAAACAAATTTTCCATTAGTTGCATATCAAGAAGAGTCTTTAATCAAAGTTAAAAGATATGATGGTGAAAGTTGGAATATTGTGGGTAGCCCGCTTCCAAGCTTTACAAATAATTATGCGGCATATACTAATCTAATTATGCGTCAAAATAATATAGATAGTTGGCAACCTGCAATTGTCTATCAAGCAACTCCGGCAAACGTTGATAGTAGCGCCCTGTCAATATACTATTATTACAAATGATCTTCGCGGGATGTTGTGTTAACATCCCGTACTTAATTAATCTTCAATAAACGAACTATAAAGCAAAGCGAAATGTCAATTTTACTCAAGAATAAACCTTATTTAATTCTACTCCTTACACTACTAGCACTATTACCACAGTACCTGATACGCTGTAATCTAACCGTCTGCTGGTGGTTTTATGAAAAATTAACCACCTATTATGGTGATCTGTGGTATTGCTGGAATAATTACCTAAGCCATGGTTTTCCTTATCCGCGAGAATATCCAAGTCTGATTCAGCAAGTTTTTAAACTAATTGCATTAATTCCAGGAATCCAACAGAGCTACAGCTATTACTTGATTTTTCCGGTAGCAATTTTGGCTGCTTGTGCCCTGCTATCAAGCTATTTCCTATACAAATTACAACCATCCATTAAATCACTGCTGATATTTTGGATTTTCGCACCGAGCTTTCTATTTTACGGTTTATTAAATGTTGATCTGCTGCCGATAATCACAATTATCCTCAGTTACTATTGTTTTACTCGTGAGCAAAAACTTGCAGCAATTTTATGGTTAAGCTTAGGTACTGCAATTAAAGTTTTCCCCATATTTTTGTTACCGGTTTATTTATTGAGTGCGAGCAAAAATCAGCAGATAAAATTGCTAATTGCATTTGTAGGCGGCTGGCTGATACTAAATATTCCATTTATGCTTAGTGATTGGGGAGCATGGTCGTTCCCTTATATCTGGCAAATCCAGAGTAATTTTGCTCGCAGCAGTGAAGATGGTTCATGGACATGGCTGGTTTTTCGCCTATTTGATCATTTTGGAGTCGGAAACTGGTCAGGTAAAGTAAGCCTACTGATTTTCGCAGGTTCTTATTTCCTAATTTTGCGCAAATATTGGCATCTACCATTAGCTCGCAAACTGATGATAGTCATAATCTTATTCTTATTAACTGATCGGGTTTATTCACCCCAGTATAATTTATATTTGCTACCATTTTTGGTATTGGTTGATTATAAAATAAGTCTCAAATATTTTTATTTGCTGGAGTTACCCAACTTTGTTCAAGGGCTTTTTCTCTTTTACATGAAACAGCACACTATACTGTTGCAAGGCATTATAGTTTTTAAGTATCTGGCGTTGATTTTACTTTTACGGCAACTGTTAATTTCGCCATCACAAACAACAACTACTACTCAGCATAAATGATTTTTTGCAATTATCAAAAAAGCCACACTTTTAACGTATGGCTTTTATTTATTCTAATGAACTTTTAGATTGCTGAACTAGCATCATCATAAGCACGTTCACCATGTAACGCAGCATCCAAACCAATTTCTTCAAATTCAGGTGGAACTTTAACCGGGGTAAACCAATTAATAATAATTAACATAACGTAAGTGAAAACAAATCCATAAAGAGATGCAAATGCAACCGCAAGGAATTCTTTCCAAAAGAAACCAACTCCACCAAAAATTAATCCATCGGCACCGTGGACATTTATCATTTTGCTGGCAAAGACACCCAGTAAAATTGTACCAAAAACACCACCAATACCATGAACGCCCCACACATCTAGGGCATCATCCCATTGCATTTTGTTTTTAAATTGCACCGCCAAATAACAGACAATCCCAGCCGCAATGCCAATAATTGGAGCTGCCCATAATGGAACATAACCCGCACAAGGAGTAATTGTCGCTAGCCCCGCAACCGAGCCGGTCAATAAACCCAATAGCTTAGGTTTTTTATCGCGGGTCCATTCAATCGCCATCCAAGTAATAGTTGCAAATGAGGCCGCAATATCGGTATTGATAAATGCCAAACAAGTAATTGAGTCAACTTTTACTTCGCTACCAGCATTAAAGCCATACCAACCAAACCATAGTAATGCTGTACCAATAGCGACTAGCGGAATACTATTTGGAGTTGAATTTTTATCTACCCGGGCACCAACATAAAATACCGATGCTAATGCGGCAAAACCAGCAGTTGCATGAACTACAATCCCACCGGCAAAATCAATAACGCCCCATTCAGCTAATAGACCGCCACCCCAAATCATATGCACAAATGGATAATAAACTAAAATTTGCCAGATGGTTAAGAAAATAAAATAGGCTTTAAAGGTCACTCGATTGGCAAAAGCACCGGTAATTAATGCTGGCGTAATAATCGCAAACATCATCTGGTAAGACACAAATACCAATTCTGGAATTTGACCATTACCAGACCACAAAGTTTCAGGTGTAATACCATGTAAAAAGGCTTTATCCAGATTACCAATTATACCACCTGCACCACCGCTAAAACACAGCGAATAGCCAAATATAACCCATAAAACGGTTGTCCACCCTAATGATACAAAGCTTTGTATCATTACCCCTAAAATATTACGCCGAGTTGCTAAACCACCATAAAACAATGCCAAACCAGGTGTCATCAACATCACTAGACTTGATGCCACCAACATAAACGCTGTAGATCCAATCTCCATCTTAAATCCCTTATTTAAATAATGGTTATTAATGTAAAGACCGTGATTCTATCATAAACTCGCCGGTGTAAAAGCACTTTTTCACTAACAGACTGTAAAAAAAGATAACTATTTCAATTGCGAGTAATGATATCAGTAAACATAATAACAGCTACCAAATAATATGTAAGATGTCAATAGCACAAAAATGCGTGGGGATATACATGTTACAGATCACCGACCCATATGTTTAATGTAGCAAAAACTAACATCGTTTTGTACCACACTAAAATACCACAATATATTTAAGTTTTTTCTTGACTAATACAATGATTGGGCGTAAAATTCTCTAGTGTAAGAATTAACGGGAGAATATCATGAAATCAAAAATAAATTGTTTATTATTCGGACTGCTCACATCTGGAATCATCGTTGCTTGTAGTTCAGGCACCTCAAATTCGTCTTCTACTCAGAGTCTGGTTGTTGGAGGATATGGGTATGCGTATAATACGCCTGAATCGGCGTACTATAATATGGCTCCAGTATGGTGGGATGGTAAAAATAACATTCACCAATTTCCAACAGCCGTACAAAATTTTGAGTCCTACTATTTTTGTGGTGGCTCACTATCCGGATTAGCAGCATCCGGCAAGAATGTACTGGCGGCCGGTTCAATTAGTACGTGCATCGGACCTGAGGATGACCCAATTGTATGGATCCATGCAGGCTATTGGGTTAATGCCGAAAGTTTTATTGCTCTTAATCAAAATAACTTTCCATTAGCGACTGCCAACTCAATATTAAACTACAACGGATCGACTATTGTTGGCGGTGCTATGGCAACAGATCTAAGTTTGGAACCAAAACCAACAATTTGGAACAATAACATTATAAATATCTTGCCCATTCCCGAGAGTGCTGATGGTGGTGCAATGGTTAACTCACTTATAACTGACAATAACAATAACCTTTATGCTGGAGGATTGATAAAAATTGCACAAGGCGTTATTCGTGCAATTTACTGGAAAGTAAATTTAAATAACATACAAAATAGCCAATATCATATATTTACTTTAGACGATCCAAGCGGTGAAGAACTTATTGCCAGTGGGCCGGTCGTGGTTAGTGTATCCACAACAGGTAATGTATCGGTTTCTGCTAACTATGCCAACTCAAAAGTTTTTAAACGCGGTGTAGTGTGGCAACAAACGGGGAACGGTTTCACTCCCATTGGATTTGGCTCACAGCCCGCAAATGGGTTCCAAGAAGAGTATAGTAGTAATTCCAGTTTAAAAAACATTAACGGTCAAACTATGATTATTGGAGGAATATCCAACCAAAATAACTATGGTTACGAATCACCAGCATATGGTATCGGTATTAACGTTTATAGTTTGAATACGGTTTCCTCATTAATTAACATTGGTACTGGCACAGATGTCACTAATATTGGAAACTCCATTTTTATTAGCGGTTATACGTTTGATCGGATTGAGTCTGGTAGTAATATTCTATATTCTGTAGCATCTTATTGGAATAATGGTAACCGAGTAGATCTACCAGGATTACAAAGCAGTAACTGTTCTCAAGGTGCTCAATGCAGCAATATAACTTACAAAATGATACCATTTGCAAACTTCTATGATATTGCAGCCAATGTTGAAAGCAATAATATCTATCGAGTGGAGAGTCATACGCAGGTTCAGAGTGCTGCTGCGACTAATATCATTTCAGTTCAGAACTGAGATCAATCCATTGCGATTCTAAAAATCGCTGTATTATAGAAGGGATTTCAAAGCAGGGTGAATAACCCTGCTATTTTTCACAATTTTTTTAATTTTAAACCATTTAATATTTTCTGCTAAAATACTGCATAATTCACTTAAACTATGTTATTTTATTGTAAGGAATCGTAATGTTTGATAAAAACCAACTCGCTGGTCTGATGAAAAAAGCTCAA
>CAZATM010000123.1:0-2278 GCA_964488065.1 uncultured Neisseria sp. | reverse complement strand
TTTAAAAACAGCCTAACAATATAGGAAAAAATCCCCGCATTAATAATCATATCACCAGGTAATAATTTATCGGCTAGCTCAAAATTAAAAATATGGGTATTGGAAATACCAAATATTTCAACTCTTGTACCACCTCAATTTCATCACCATAGAAACATTCACTCTTATACAGACAGTTTAATTCTGCCACCACCAAGCCACTACCCATATTTAACTCGTTGAAATCACCTAGCGACCGTAAAAACCTAACCCGCGTTTCATGCAGATAACCCAGCAATGCCAGATGATCTCTATGTGATTAGCATAATTTATATCACGAATGGTTGGTACAAATTTTGGTTTAAGCATTATTCATTTCCAATGTAGCAAGAGGCAATTAAAAGTTATTCTTAAATAAAAACACACGCGCTTTTTATATGTGTTAATATTATGTATATACCTATTATATAGGAGGCAAAAATGTGGAAATCAACTCATAGCCAATTTATCAATGACTTATCCGCTCAACAGATTTGGAATATCTTAACTGCCGTTAATCTCTGGTCTGAATGGCAAGCCGATATTGAGTATGCTAAACTTGAAAACGAATTCAGTGCAGGAAACCAAATTCGTTTTAAACCACGTGGAGCGTCTGAAGTAAAAATCAGAATTTTGGAAGTCAATACAAGTACTGACCGGATGTCATTTCTAGATGTTACTAATTTCCCTTTGACCAAAATGTATGATTTACATGAAATTATTATTTATTCGGATAAAATTGAAATCAAGAATATCATCTGGACCAGTGGAATACTAGCCTCATTATGGCGCAAGCTAGTAATTAACAATATAGCATCAGGAATTGCATCACAGACAGAAAATATGATTAAATACGCCAGAACAAAATTTCTAGAAAGTAAATAGCATGTCAGAGGGTATTAATTGGAAAGAATCCAGCAGTTTTACTTCAGCAGAAGAAAGTCCTGGGTTTTTATTGTGGCGAACTCAGCTAATCTGGCGGCGTAAGCTTGAAAATGTTTTACGCCCGCTTGAAATAACTCACCCCCAATTTGTGATATTAACTAGCCTCGCATATTTAAATCAATCGGGTAAATTGGTATCACAAGTTGAACTAGCCACACATTCCAGCTGCGATATAACCACAACATCACAAATTTTGCGCTTACTGGAAAAACGTGGATTAATCACCCGAACAATGCAATCAGGCAATGAAAAGACCAAATACCCGCAGATTACAGCCGCAGGTAACAAAGTTTTTCAAGCAGCCATAAAGGCTGTAGAAACCGCGGACACCGAATTTTTTGCTAAATTACCAGAAGAAGAAATTCGACAACTTAACCGCATGCTGGGGCGGCTTAGCAATTTTAACTAACTGAATTGGAATCGAAATGCGTTATTGGCTAGTTGTAGTAAGTAAAGATCATGCGTTAAAAGGCATCAATGGAGGCTTCATGCAGGCATGTCACGGTAAAGCAGCTCCGCTAAGAAGAATGAAACCCAGTGACTATCTGATTTGTTATTGTCATAAAACCACTTTTAACGAAAATATAAAATGCCAAAAGTTGGTTGGTATTGGCAAAGTAACATCTGGTACGGTTTATCAATTCCAAATAAGTGAAACGTTTCACCCCTACCGGATAGATATTAATTTTATACAACCAACACCTGAAACAGATATTCACCCGCTAATTTCACAGCTTTCATTTATCAAAGATAAAACTTACTGGGGTTATCAGTTTAGATTTGGGCACCTTGAAATTTCTGAAACTGATTTTGACCTGATTGTATATCATATGTCACCGGAAATCTTAGTGCAAATTAATGCAGAACGCAACAACTCCAGATTGCTATAGTCACTCCATAATAAAATTAAGATAATCTCGCAATAAATACCACGATTGCAAATCAATACTGGCTATACTCGCAACATTTGTAGTTGCCTATGCTAAAATAAGCGCGATTTAGGAATTATGCTTATTATTAATCAAAGGAAATCGAGATATGAAAATCAGAAACCTATCCGCTATTGCTGGGGCGATTTTACTAACCGCCTGTAGCCATTCCAGCAACAATCAACATCCAAGCAATATCTTGCGGATTGACGTTGGTAGCGAAGCGCCAACTTTGGATCCGGCATTAGTAGAAGATGCCGCCGCCGGAAGAATCATCAATGACTTATTTGCCGGCTTGGTAGATTTCGACCAACAGAATAATCCGATTGCCGGCATGGCTGAGAGCTGGGCTATCAGTAGCGACCAAACCCGCTATACCTTTCATT
>CAZATM010000122.1:0-8392 GCA_964488065.1 uncultured Neisseria sp. | reverse complement strand
TTAAAATAATGAGTTACGTCACTGAAAAATAAGGATAACTGAATGTTAGATACCAATTTACTTCGTAGCGATCTCGACAATGTCGCCGAGCGCTTGAAAATCAAGAAATTTAATTTTGATAAACAATTATTTATCAACCTTTAGCAAGAACGCAAAAAATTGCAATTGGCAATGGAAGAATTGCAGGCAAAACGCAACGCTTCTTCCAAACAAATTGGGATGCTTAAAGCCAAAGGTGAAGATACTGCCTTGATTATGGCTGAAGTTGCCGGTTTAGGCGATGCCTTAAAACAAGCCGAAAATGATTTTGCCGTTGTCTCTGAACAACTGAATGCTTATTTGGCAACCGTACCGAATTTGCCGCATGAATCGGTACCGGCTGGAAACGATGAAACCGCCAATGTTGAAGTACGAAGAGTTGGAGTGGCGCGGGACTTTGATTTTCAGGTTAAAGATCATGTTGATTTGGGCGCGGGTTTGCAAAAAGGCATCGATTTTGAAGCGGGAGCTAAAGTTTCCGGCAGTCGTTTTGCGTTTCTTAAAGGTTCAATTGCCAAATTGCATCGGGCATTGGCGCAATTTATGTTAAATACCCATACTGAAGAACATGGTTATACCGAAGTCTATTCTCCATATATGGTAAGTGCCAAAACCTTGTATGGTACCGGACAATTACCAAAATTTGAAGAAGATTTATTTAAAACCAAGCGTGGTGATGATGACATGTATCTGATTCCGACTTCGGAAGTGCCGGTAACCAATCTGGCATCCGGTGAGCTATTCAAAGAAGAAGAGCTACCGTTTAAATATACTTGTCATTCGCCATGTTTCCGCAGTGAGGCCGGTAGTTATGGTCGCGATACTCGCGGTATGATTCGGATGCACCAGTTTGATAAAGTCGAAATGGTTAATATCGTTCATCCGGATAAGTCTTATGCGGCATTAGAAGCAATGGTACAATGTGCCGAAAACATTTTGAAAGCACTTAAATTACCGTATCGGGTGATTACTTTATGCGGTGGTGATATGGGCTTTGGTGCTGCCAAAACTTATGATTTGGAAGTATGGGTGCCATCACAAAATACCTATCGTGAAATTTCTTCTTGTTCCAATTGCGAAGATTTTCAGGCGCGACGGATGCAGGCACGTTTTAAAGACAGCGAGGGCAAAAATCGCTTGGTGCATACTTTAAATGGTTCTGGTTTGGCGGTTGGCCGTACACTGGTTGCTGTTCTTGAAAACTATCAAAATGCCGATGGTTCAATTACTGTACCGGAAGTATTACGTCCATATATGGGTTGCGACATCCTAAAATAAATATTGATGTTAGACGTTGGTCTGACCTTAAACAAAATATAAGCCACTTCTTGTGGCTTTTTAAAATGATAGAGTATGGAAAATCACAAACAGCGTTTAATTGTTGGTGTTAGTGGTGCATCAGGAACGATTTATGCTAAAGCCTTGCTGGAAATTTTGCAAAGCTTGCCGGTGGAAATCCATCTGGTTGTCTCTGATTCGGCGCGCGAGGTTATGCGTCTCGAAACCGATTTCAGTTTTGCTGATTTAGCAGCGCTGGCAACGGTTGTTCACGACATTAACGATATTGGTGCCAGTATTTCTTCTGGATCGTTCAGAACTGCCGGTATGATCGTTGCGCCGTGCTCAATGAAAACTTTAGCCGAAATTGCCAACGGGGTTAGCTCCAATTTACTTTCGCGTGCTGCTGATGTAGTACTCAAGGAACGTCGTAAATTGGTGTTAATGGTGCGTGAAACCCCGCTTAATCTTGTACACCTGCGTAATATGCTGACGGTTACCGAAATGGGCGGGATTATCGCGCCGCCGTTGATTGCAACTTATACTCGTCCACAATCGCTGACAGAGGCTATTACTCATTCGGCAAAAAGAGTTTTGGATTTATTTGATTTGCCGCTAGTGGAAATCAAGCGCTGGCAGGGTAGTCATTGATATTATAGATAACGGTTTGCTACCAATAAACACTTGGTGTTGCGATTACTTATATGGTACAATAATCTGTTATTAATTGAAAGAATAGGAGAATGCTTCATGAATAAAATATTAGTTGCTTTATTGGGTTTTAGTATCGGAATCGCTAGTGCAGCGCCTGCCGCGGTTGGTGAAAGTTCAGCAGTCTGCCAACAATATCATCAACAAATGCGTGCCAATCATCAGGCAATTGATAACGCTTATCACAAAAATGATGCGTGTACAATGGGTAAATTGATGATGCAAAATCGCCAAATGTTTGAAAGCCATCCAGAATGCTTCCCGCGCATGGAAAAAATGCAAAAGCGGATGATGCAAGGAGGATGCCAAGGTGGTGCGAATTGCATGAAGTCAAATTCAGCCAACTAAATCAATCGATCCTCACTTTTTAGTGGGGATTTTGCTTAAATAACGAGGTGTTCCGTGAAGAAAATTATTTTAGGTGTGGCGATTATTGCCGGGGCAATCGTGGGATATTTTGCCGTGCAGCATTTCAAAACCCCAACGATCAGTGATTATAGCGATTTATTGCAACCGGGGATTGATCAACCCAGTGAGTCAGAAATTAATAGTAGTGCTGCGCAAGCAACCACGGTGCAACCATCACTAAATGAAATGTTACAGCAGGGTATCAGTACCACTGGCGGAATTTTGAAAAGTGCTCAGGATCCTAATAACTCAATCAAGCCATATTATTTACAACTTAATGACCAAGCGTTAAAAATGCGGGCGGTTTCCCCGATCTCGTTAGTAAAAGCTTTTCAGATTGAAAGTAATCAGGTGTTGTTGTTTTCTTTTAATCAGGGTGGAAACCAGTGTGATTATCAATATCAATTTCTAACGATCTCGCCAACGGGGCATCATTTGAGTGAAGTTTTTGGGAGTTGCTTAAAGATTACTGGGTTGGCAGCTGGTGAGAGCACTATTGATATTAGTATGCCGCGCAATAACCCATATCTTGGTGCCGATATCAGCGAGTCATATCAATATCAGAATGGGGCGGTTTATCGCCTTGAGGTTGATCTCAAAGGACAACTCAAGCAGCGATTTGCGGATTTTACTGCTGCAAAAATATTGCAAATTGCAGCTACAGATGGTTGTTATGAAGATGGGGTTTTGTTGATGGATAACTCATGTGCCAATGGCAAAAAATATTGCGTGATGTTTCGCCATTTAGTCAAACCACGCAAAGATGCGGCATATAAAACTTTAAAAAATTTCTGTAGTCAATAGGAAAAATTATGGCTAACCATTGCATTCTCAACTATTCATTTCCCACTTTTGGATTATCGGTGACCCACGATAGCTGTCAGTTAATTAAATCTGAATTTTATAATTTAAATGAGAAGCGTCAGCCGCTAATTGGCGCGGCAAATGAATTAACTAACCAAATTATTGCCCAACTTGATGCTTATGCTAAAGATGGGCACTTTGTATTTAATTTACCCTTGGCAATTAACGGTACCGAACATCAACAAAAAGTTTGGCAGATTATGCTAGGGTTAAAATCCGGGCAAACATTATCATATGGTGAGGTTGCTCGTGAAATCGGTTCGGCTCCACGGGCAGTTGGTGGTGCTTGCGGGAAGAATCCATTACCGGTATTTATTCCTTGTCATCGGATTGTTGGTAGCAAATTGAGCTTAGGTGGCTTTAATTCCGGAAATATTTTTTTTAACTTGGGAATTAAGCAATGGTTATTGGCGCATGAAGGGATTTTAATCAAATAGCTGATGTCTTCTGCATATAATATTTTTAGCGTGTGGTTTTTATTTTTAGTGAATTGTGCAGAAGATTAGAGTTTGTTTACCTAAAGAACGTAATTTTGTGAACTCTCCCTGCGCAGCGAGGTTTTCGCAAAATAGTTCTACGTAATTACAAGCGCTTATCTTCGTAACATTTGAACGAAAAAATTAATACCAGGCTCTAAGATAAACACAGTAGATAATGTAAGTTAAGTAATAAATTGTGCTTGTGAATTACTTGAAATTATTAAATTCAATCCCATATTAGGGATATTAATTATATTTTATAGATAAGGTTTTGTAACAATGTCAAAACGTGATTATTATGAGGTGTTGGGTGTCGCTAAGGGTGCATCTGAAGATGAGATAAAAAAAGCCTACCGTAAATTGGCAATGAAATTTCACCCGGATCGAGTTTCAACTTTGCCGGATGCTGAGAAAAAGAAGGCTGAGGAAAAATTTAAAGAACTTCAGGAAGCTTATGCAGTCTTGTCAGATGCGCAGAAAAAACAAATGTATGATCAGTTTGGACATGCTGGGGTTGGTGGTAATTCTGCCAGTGGTGGCTTTGAAGGATTTAGTGGCGGTGGTGCCGGTTTTGAAGATATTTTTGATGTCTTTGGCGATATCTTCGGGGGTGGACGCCGTGGTGGCGGACGGAGCCCAAATGGTCCAATGCGCGGTAGTGATCTTGAATATAATATTCAGGTAACTCTGGAAGAATCAGCGTTTGGCTGCGAAAAAGAAGTGCGATTCCCTCGGACCGAAAAATGTACTACCTGTGATGGCAAGGGCGCTAAAAATCCGGATGATGTGGTGACTTGTACTACCTGTAAAGGTGCGGGGCAGGTTCGTTTTGCGCAAGGCTTCTTCTCAGTGCAGCAGCCATGTCCTGATTGTCATGGTCGTGGTAAGACCGTCAAAAATCCATGCCCAGATTGTCGTGGTAGTGGTCTGGTTAAAGAAAATCGCAAGGTTAAGGTTACGATTCCTGCGGGGATTGATAATGGCAGCACTCTGCGGCTTAGCGGCGAGGGTGAGGCCGGCTTAAATGGCGGACCAAACGGTGATTTATATGTTCATGTAAATGTTAAACAGCATAAAGTATTTACCCGCCAAGGCAAAGATTTGCATTGTGAAATTCCAATTAACTTTGTAACCGCGGCATTGGGTGGTGAAATTGATGTTCCGACGATTGAAGGCAAAACCGTTAAACTGAAAATTCCTGAAGGTACCCAAACCAATCAAGTTTTACGAATTCGCGAAAAAGGAGTTAAATCGCTGCGTGGAATAACTATGGGTGATTTATACTGCCATATTTTTGTGGAAACGCCGGTTAAATTAAATGAAGAGCAGAAAGAATTGCTCAAAAAATTTGGTGAAGTCAGCACACAACACAATTCTAAAAACCATCCTAAATCCGAATCATTTTTTGATAAAATGAAAAGTTTTTTCTCGGGTGAGTGATCAATGTTTTTGAACTTGACTTAGATTTGAAGCGGTAGGAAATTTCTTACCGCTTTTTTAATCAATTAGCTATCTTTTTAGTCCACCAGCGCTGGATTAAAGTGGTGCTACGATATGGCGGTATTCTTCGGGTTCTGGGATACTCCGCCCGGTGATAAAATTAATCCACACCACTTCGACAACTGCGCTGGCATATAATAATTCCGGGTTGCCGGCATCACGAATTTCTTGAGTAAAAATTATTTTTCGACCACTGCGGTGACTAAAATATAATTCAACCAATATCTGTGCCGGATAGGTTATTGGTCGTAAATATTTGCAACTGATTTCGCGGATAATTGGTCCACGCGAGCTGGGATCCATAAAGATATTATGGGATTTTAGCCACTCGACCCGACATTCCTGCAGGTAAATAAAATAGTTGGCGTGATTAACATGGTTAAAAGCATCCATATCCTGCCAGCGGACAGTTAGTGGATATTTAAACAACAATATTTTTTCATGATTTGACATTGATTTTACCTCTTAAATGATCTAAATTATAGCATCAAAATTATTTGCATGGACAGAATTATTATTTGAGTTAAAATAATGGTAGAATATTTCTTAAGGAGTTGTTTTTATGCGGATTGAACGAGTCGGTACAACTAAACGCTGGTCAGATGCGGTAATTTATAACCATACCTTATATATGGTTGAAGTTCCGGTTACTCTGGCAACAGGTATTGAAGAACAGGCAAAAGAATTGTTGCTGCTAATTGAAAAAAATTTAAAAGCTTATGGCAGTAATAAAAATCGGTTGCTTACAGTTACAATCTTTTTGAAAGATATTCGTGATATTGATTTGTTTAATGCGATCTGGGATGAGTGGATTCCTAAAGATAGTGCTCCGGTACGGGCATGTATTGAAGCTAAATTAGCAAATCCGGAATATTTGGTCGAAGTTCAATTAACTGCCGCACTCGATGAGAATAACAATTCCACTGTGAATTTCATGACTTGATTATATGCTATAAGATAGTAAAAAACCGAACCATTAATATGGATCGGTTTTTTACTATCTTTATTACCTGATATGCTACTCTGCAACGGTGTGCAGTTCTTCTTTGAATTTCCGCGCACTACGGATATTTTTGCTATGCGATTTATCTTTATAGTGGGCTATATTATGAGCCAGATCGTCTTTTAATAAATCCAGCGCTGCGTAGATGTCTTCTGATTCAACAAGAGCACCAAAATTTTTTTCTGGGGTCTTTACGCTAACATCAGCATAAAAAATTTTCCCGTTTTGATGGCTGTTGGCAACTTTTCCTAGGCGTAGGTTAAACGCGGCATGCGCTCCATTATCGGGAAAGAATTTATTCAATGCTGCCATTTTTTCGGTAGCGTAGAGCTTGATTCCTTCGGTTAAATCAAAATCTTTACATAGAATTGTTAAGTTTTTCATGATTACGATCCTTTCGTCTCTGACTCGTTCCATTTAAAAAATCTTTTAGTCGACCCAAATTATGCCGACTGCTATGTAGCTATTATAGCCTGAATTTGAGCTGGATAGAAAATTTTTTTATGCATTTAGGCGTATCCTTCTGAACTGTGCTACAATCGCGAGAATTATTACCAATATCAATGAATGGAATCTTATATGTTTACTTGTTTTGCGACTACTTCACGTGGTCTGGAGGCGTTATTGGCGGAAGAGCTAACCGAACTTGGCGCTAGTGATATTACTATTGTAAATGCCGGTTTAGAATTTAATGCCAGCTTTACTGATATTATGAAAATCAATTTGCATAGCCGACTGGCTAGTCGGGTGATGATTCGACTTGCTTACAGTGGTTACCGTCATGAAGATGATATTTATCGCTTGGCAAGCAAAATTAGTTGGGATAAATGGTTTCATATCGGAAACACTATTAAAGTTGCAACCAGCGCCATTTCCTGCCCATTAAAGAGCCTTGATTTTGTAACCCTAAAAGTTAAAGATGCGATTTGTGATTATTTTGTTGGCAAAGTTGATGCCAGACCATATGTTGATAAAAGTAATCCCGATATGCGGATTTATACTTTTTTAACTAAAGACAGCGTTACGCTGTATCTTGATACTTCTGGGGATACTTTATTTAAGCGTGGCTATCGCAAATTAAAATTGGAAGCGCCAATTCGGGAGAACTTGGCATTTGGTTTGATTAAATTAAGTGGTTGGACACCGGATCAACCTTTTTATGACCCAATGTGTGGCAGTGGCACTCTGGCGGTCGAAGCAATTTGTTATGGTTTAAACATTGCACCGGGATTAAATCGCAGTTTTGCTTTTGAGAAGTTTATTAATTTTGAGAGTGCCGCTTTTGAACAAATTAAAGAGCAGGCGCAGCAGGCGATTAGAACTGATATTAAACTGCAGATTTTCGCCAGTGATGTTAATCGTTCGGCTATTGAGATTGCCCGCCAAAATTTCCAACAAATTAAACTGGATAAATATGTCGAATTTAGTGTTGGTGATTTCGTTAATAAGCCAGCGCCGGCTGCAAATGGGGTCTTGGTTACCAATCCACCGTATGGAATCCGGCTGGATGAGCTGGATCGTTTGGCAGAATTGTATCCTAAAATTGGTAATAATCTTAAAAAAAATTTTTCGGGCTGGAATTGCTATTTCTTCAGCGGGGATTTAAGGTTGGCAAAATTGATCCGCTTAAAACCTAGTCGCAAAATCCCATTATACAATGGTGCCATTGAATGTCGCTTATTTGAATTTAAAATGGTTAGCGGGTCTAATCGCTAAAGGTATTCTATTATAACTCTTGGGCATAATCAATGGAGCAATTGCGAACTCGTAATATTGTAAAATTGTTGATGTCCAAGCAATAAAATCGCTGATGGAAAATAAATTGTTTTGAGTGTGAATTAAATTTATCTTGATTGATAGATTGCGCTTAGTGGGTGTAATATATTTGAATGACTTTTAGTGGTGGAGCGGATGAGATTCGAACTCATGACCAACGGATTAAAAGTCCGCTGCTCTACCGGCTGAGCTACCGCTCCACTGATGAAGAATAGATGGCGTCCCTAAGGGGATTCGAACCCCTGTTACCGCCGTGAAAGGGCGATGTCCTAGGCCTCTAGACGATAGGGACAAAGAATTTTATTTTTGTTGAGAGTTCATACTATTCCAAATT
>CAZATM010000121.1:0-12184 GCA_964488065.1 uncultured Neisseria sp. | reverse complement strand
TTTAGTTAAATACAGAGGTGAATATTTTAGCATATTTTGCTGAAAACAATTAACTTAGGAGCAAAATGATGCAATAAAGCTACATTTTATGGGTGTAAATTCTTATACCCCTCTGGAGTTGTGTGAGTTATTGATGTTTTGTTTAATGCTTTGATATAAATTGCTAATATTGATATTTAAGAGCTGTTGTGATTTTCTTGTGGGAAAATTTTCCCACAGACAAACTGGTGTTTAACTTGCTATAATTGGGTCAGAAAATTATTTGATAGTTTTTAGCCGGTATAATCTCTAAAACTGATAATAATTTAATTCGATCATAACACGTATCACAACACTATTAAATGGAGGGCAATCAATGGGAACACAATTTTTAACCATGGAAGATAAAGCACAAGAACAATCATCCGCGCTAAAATATCAAGCACCAGTGATTATTGAACTGGAAATCAGCGAATTGGTGCAAAGTGCAGATAATATCATGAACGAAACAGATGGTGGCGGCTATTATTCTTAAATCGGAGAACAAAAATATGAAAAATAAAATTTATTTAAATGCGGGAATTGCGCTATTGGCTGGGTTAGGATTGGTAGCGTGTAATGGCGGCAATTCAACTTCGACCAGTAATAATGCACCACAAACCAGTGAATTGCAGCAGTACATTAATTCATTAGCTTATACTCCTGCCGGAGGGAAACAGTTGGCGGACGGAGCAACCAGCCAACAATCATTTACCACTCCGGGCGGTGTAAAAATTAACTCTGTTGATATCCAATATTTTAGTGGAACAGATTGTACTGGTTTAATTGCCAACCATACTTTAGCTGGCTCGGTTACTCCAAATGCTGGAACTTATACCAGCACCAGTAAATCAAATTTTGCATTATGTACAGATTATCAAAATGGTAGTAGTACGGGCTGTGGTGGCATGTGGACGGATATGCGCAATAATGCCTTGAAGTCAGTGCGATACATTTATAACATTGATAATGGAGAAGGGGGTGTTAATCCAATAATGGCTCAATGTATGTATAACCCTTCAGCTGAAGTAGGCCCTGCCACTGGAGTTGAGGGTATTGCGAACTGGAATACTGCGACAAACAACGCAGCCTGTTCAGATGGTAATCCGTGTGGTTATTCTCAGCCCTATAGCGTTAGCTTGGGTGGTTGCAGTAGCGGCAGTTGTGATATATTTGCGACCAGCACAACTTATAACTTCAACCTCCTTGGTGCAGCTAATAATGCGGGCGCAACTGTGACTACTGGCGTGGCTGGCGCTGATTATTTATGTCAACTGGCAGCCAATAATAATGAAAGTGCCACACCCGGTATGTATAAAGCCTTGCTCGGCGCCAGTACTCGTCAGCCACCAGCAACAGATTGGGTATTGAAAGCCAATTACAATTATGTCTTTATAAATTACGATGGTACTAAGCCTAGTTTTGCTACCAATGCCAATTCAATATTTGAAAGTTTTGGTGCGGGCAATGCACCGTTATCATTCTCAGCTTTTGCAAGTTTGGTTCAACAGCCCCCAGTGCTTATTGCAGACACCTATGTATTTACCGGGCTAGATAATGATTTTATATATACTGGAGGTGGCACTTGTTCTGACTGGACAGCAATGTGTATGCCAAGTGCGGGAGGTACTGCTTGGGATACTGCTACAGGGGATAAATTTATAGCGAGCACTATGGCTATACCTGGAACACCAACAACCACCGCGCGCTTATATTGTGTTCAACAATAATTTTATGAATATTAATAAGTCCCGCTGCAGCGGGACTTATTTTAGTCCGAGTGTGAAGAAGCATTGTGGATTAATTTGATTAAGAATCAATATTATTTTTAAAGTGGATAACAAAAACATGAACAACAAAATTTATTTAAACGCGGGAATTGTACTATTGGTAGGGTTAGGATTGGCAGCGTGTAATGGTAGTAATTCAACTTCCAGTACTGCTACGGTGCAAACTAGCCCGTTGCAACAGTACATTGATTCTCTTGCATATACTCCAGCAAATGGTAAAGGTTTAACCGCAGGCGGAACCCAGCAGCAATCATTTACCACTCCGGGTGGGTTAACTATTAATTCAGTGGATATTAAATTCTATAGCGGTGCAAATTGTACTGAAAGTCTGGTTTATGTCAACACTTTGGGAGGCGCGGTTACTCCTGCGGCAGGAACCTATACCAGTACCAACAAATCAAATAATGCCCTTTGTACTAATTATGTCAATGACAAAATAACGCCTAACAGTAGTGGCTGCTCAGGTCTTTACGAAGATATGTCAAAGGGGAACATGCGCGCTCGGTTCAGTACACTTATAATATTGATAACGGTAGTGGCGGGTCTTATCCAATCGTTGCGGGCTGTATGTATAATCCCAATGCTGTAGTAACAATCGGTGAAAATACAACAACTGGGGTTGAAGGAATCGCTAACTGGACAGCAACTAACGTTAATACAGCTTGTAGTGGCAGTGGTAATACGACCTGCGGTTATTCTCAGCCGTATGCTGTTACTTTAAGAAGTGGTCAGTTTGCTTACGTTTTTGGCACGAGTAATAATATCTATGTGTTTGCGTATAATTCAACTACTGGTGTCCTAAATCCAGTGGGTAGTGTTGATTCCTACGGAAGCAATCAGGTCGGAATGGCTATTTCAATAGATGGTAATTATGTATATTTGGTTGATCAGGCTCAAAGTGCAATTAAGTCATTTGCTGTAGATAGTGATGGAATGTTGACCTACATTGAGTCAATTCCTACGGGCAATAGTCCTTCCGCCAGCTCTTTGCGTTTTGATCCTACTGGAAAGTATTTATATTCTTCTGCCGCTGGTGCGCAAAATATAACAGTATTTAGTTATAATTCAATAAATGGACATCTCACTCAGCAATCAACTATTTCTTCTGGAGCGCACCCGTCATTTATGTCATTTACTCCAAATGGAAAGTATCTCTATGTTTCTAATGATCTTGGAGTGGTTCCACCAACCGTGGTTTCTAATGATGCAAGAATTAGTATGTATCAAGTTCAGCCAAATGGCGACTTAAGCGCATTATCACCAGAATCTTCGATTAAGTCATTGGATAATAATCCTTTTGCATCCATTGTTGATCCTAGCGGTAAATATTTATATGTTACCAATGTGGGACCGCTTTCTGCGGGAATGCAATATGCCACAAATACGTTAACTATTTTTAGCATCAATCAGGCAACTGGAGCATTATCGTATAATCCGGCACAAAATTTGGCGCAAGTAGAAAGTGCTCCAGTTGCAATAATTACTGATCCTTTAGGTAAATACATGTATGTTGCTAACGGGGTATCAGGAAGTATTTCACAGTTATCAGTTGATCCTAAGAATGGTAGTGTGTTGCCATTGACACCAGCAACTGTAAATTCTGGGGTGACTCCGGTATCATTGATTTTCTCACCTGATAAAAAATTTGTTTATTCTGTGAGTCAATATGGTAATTTTATACAAATGTATAATTATAGCGCAGTAACTGGTCAATTAACTCCGAATGGTTCACCGATTCCGACTGGTTCAGCGACTCAATCTGGATTTATTCTTTTTGGTAATTAAGTAGGTCGGTTATAGAAGTTAGTTGGCGGTATGAGAATTCATGTGTTTTATAAAAAACAATGATGCTACATATCGCCAGCAATTTACAAAATAAATGCATTTTTTACGGGTTTTTAAAATGAACAACAAAATTTATTTAACTGCGGGAATCGCACTATTGGCAGGGTTAGGATTGGCAGCGTGTAATGGTGGAAGTTCAAGTTTGACCAGTAATAATGCACCACAAACTAGCGAATTACAGCAATATATTAATTTACTTCAATATACTCCGCTTGACGCGCAAAAAAAACCTAAAAATCAGGTGAATATTACAGCAATAGGTAATCAGCAATCTTTTTTTACTCCAGGGAATATCACGATTAATTCCGTGAGCATTACTTACTACAGCGGTGCGGCTTGTACTGGGACGGCAACAATTGCAACAACCTTAAATGGTTCAGTAACACCAGTTGCCGGAACTTATAAAAGTAGTGATCAATCTAATTTTGCTTTATGTAGTTTATATCCAGATGGTTGTACTGCTTTGCAAAATAGTTTGACTTCGGGGACAATAACTTCTTTACAATATACATATAATACCACTAATGGTTCGATTATAACCCCGTGTATGTATAATCCCAATAATAAACCAACGGGCGCAGTCGAGTCGTATGAAGGTATTGCTAATTATACTAACCCAGCCAATCCGGTTGCTTGCACATCAGGTTCTTCATGTGGATTTTCACAGCAATATAATGCTCGACCACTACAAGGTTATGCAATATATGTTGCTTCCAATAATAACACTGGTTATAGCGGTGATCTATATTCAACCGCGGTAACAAGAGCACAAGAGCAAGGGCAACCAGTTTTTAACGGAACTACAGGATTAGATGGTGCTGATTATTTATGTAATACTGACCCTGCAAAACCGACTAATCAACCAAATACAGTTTATAAAGCGATGATCGGTGGTACTAATCGCGCTCCTTTACAAAGTGATTGGGTTCTGTACACCCAAACAGCATATAACAATGCTGGGGGTGAGGCATTGGGAACTACACTGGTAGAGCAAACCCTTAGTGTATTACCTTATCCAATTAATAATGGTTTCTCAACAGTGACAAATACTTGGACAGGACTAAATGGACAAAATTCAGTGTGGGGGATTGCAGTGGATTACAGTAGTATTCCGTTATACTGTACCGGCGAACATGGAGCATGGTCTTCGTCATCGGCAGAATCAAGTGCTGCATATGGAAATAATGTTTCTTATGCACCAACTGGACCTAGTTTCACTCTGGGCTACATATCTGGGGCTGATATGACGAACCCATTACAGATTGATGCCTGTAATACTTACAAAGCAATCTATTGTGCCCAACAGTAGGCTTTTAACATGAAAAGTGGCGACTGCGGTCGCCATTTTTTGGTTTTTTATGTTCCTTTGGGGGAATACTATCCGTACTGAATCGTAATTAATGTTAAAATTTAAGTCTTTTTGATAAAATGATTTATTGTCTGACGGTAAAGTATTTGTTTTAGTGGATGTTGATTGTGCTAAACTTAATTAATGTGTCAAAGTGGTTATCGCTAACTCAGGGTAACCATACTTATTATTCGCCGAATCCTGAATTAATCTCTTCTTTACAACAAAATCCACAGCCGGAATTTTGGAAGACAAGATATACTGAATTTGCTTGTGTCATTGTAGATAATTTATCTGGAGCTATTCAATTAGTTCGCGATCATTTTGGCTGTGAACCATTTTTCTATTTTAAAAATCAGCATAACTTGTATTTTGCCTCCTCCATTGCAGAGTTAATTCCGCGACTAAGATCAGATGATATTACCGTTACAGTTAATGAGACTGAGCTTAAATATATGCTCTGGGTTGGTAAAAGTTTAGCTTATCCAACTGGGGTGCATGAGGAAACACTTTATAATGGTATCAATAGGGTAAAACCAAATCATTTAGTGACGATTCAAAATAATCAAATTAAACACAGTCAGTATTGGGATCTGGCATTACATTGCAATGATCCTCTTTATTACAAAGATGCCAATGAATATTTAGAACATTTTACCGAGTTATTGCATGAGGGGCTGCAGTTGCAGCTGGGCAATGAAACAGCGATTGCGGCGGAGTGCAGTGGCGGCTTAGACTCATCGGCGATTATACTAGCTGCGCATCGACTGAAGATACCTTTGACTTTATTAACTCATCAAGATCAGAGCTATGATCCACAAGCCGAACGCTTGCGCGAAAGCTATTTTGTTGAGCAATTAGTAAAAAAATATGATTTTAAGCATTGCAGTATTGATGCCGAGAATTTTAATTTATTAGCAGTATTTGAGGTGATGACAGAGGTGTTGGCTGGTTACCAACAAAGTATTTTCCCGATTGGTGCTAATATTATTCATCAACAAGTTGCGAACAATCATAATAAAATATTATTATCTGGCTTTGGTGGTGACGAATGTATTTCAAGTCATGCGCGGTTATCTTTTTATTTGCAAGAGTTAATTAAAAATGGACGTTACAAACTGGCGTGGCAAGAGGCTCATCGTCATTACACCGCCAATAAATTGCCGCAACCGGCGTTGCTTTCGCAAATAAAAACATTCCTTCGTGCTCAATTTCCAATGATCGGTGAAAAATATCGCGAGCATCTTTATCAGAAGAAAAAACATGACTATGCACAATTAGGGATTAATTTGCCTCAGTACATGCCTGCGGCTAACACGGTTGCCGAATTTGAAGTGCGGCAATTAATCGGTTGTGATAATAATCATCTTAGTTATCGGATTGAAGACAGCGCATTAGTTGCCCGGCACTATGGTTTTAAATATAAATATCCATTGTTGTATCCTAAATTGGTTGAATTTTGTAATCGCCTACCTTTGCACATGAAACGCCAAAATGGTTTAGCTCGAATTATGATTCGTAACTATCTGACCCAATCAGGGATGCCGGAGTTTTCGACTAAGCCGATTGCAAAATTTGATGGCAATATAATGGGTTCAACCATCGATAAGATTCAAGCATCATATAAAAATGAGTTTAGCCACCAGTTAAGTTCTTCACTGCCATACTTTGATATTAAGCAACAGTGTTTGCGCTCCGAACCGACAGTTGGCGAGAATCTTACTTTATACATGGACTTGGCTTTATTAAGTTTGAATCAATATCTTTTATAACGTTATTGGTTTGTACTTGTCTTAAATCTGCGGGCCGGCTTTTGTATTGTTGATTTTTGCGACAATGTGGTCTAATGGTTTTTGGACTTTTAGCGTGTTTGGTTTACTCGCTCAATGATGTAATATGCTGATATGTCTGTTTATATTCTATATAGTTAGAGGGGTAGAATAAATTGGGTAAGTCAAGTATCAAATACGGTACAGAAGCTATTTTTGAGTTCATTAAATGGTATTAATTGGAGTATTGAGTCCAGCCGGACAACTGCAAACTTATGGGGTATAATCAGTCGTAGATAAAAATTTGAGCGATATATTGTGGAAATATCTGATACAATACCGGCTAATTAGCTTTAAGAAATATTAAATGAAATGAGTTTGATAACATGAAAAATTATTATTTAAGTTTACTCGTGGTTTTTCTTACCGCCTGTGGTGGCGGTGGCTCCAGTAGTCCCCCGCAACCAAGTCCTAGCACTTCGCCAACACCCAATCCTGAGAATACGACTACATTATTGTCCAATGGTGCCATTGCAAATTACAATATTACTCCACAGACGCTGACGGCAAATAACCCGATTGTCTCGATGATAACTATTAATAGCCCAGAAAGCCAGAGTGCGACAGTTTATACGGTTACCTACTCGGTATCAACGGGACTTAAATCAAGTGTTACCTTATTGGCGGGTTCAATGCCTCAGGTAATTACGACACCGCAGCCTTGTCAAATTATCGGTACCGGTTCTTGTCAGGTAACGATTTCGGCTGCAAGTTCAAGTAGCGGACGTTATGAAATTACTGGAAATGTCTCAAGTGATGGAGGTGTAAATCAAGCACTTCAAACATTAATGGTAACGGTTGCGCCAACGCCCTCTCCAACGGTAACTCCAACACCGACCCCGCAACCAACGCTTAGCCCTGGGCCATTCCCAAGTCCTGAACCAAGTGCGAGTCCGACCCCAGATGTGACTTTGCGAAATTATATTAATTTATTGGAGTACACGCCGCTGTCAATAAATAATTTGCTTGTTGGCAATGATTTAGAGCAATCGCAGATGACAATGAAAATTGCAAGTACACTGGCAATAAAAAATATTACGGTTAATTATTATTCAGATTCAGCATGTTCAAACCTGAATGCTAGTTATTCAATGAATGGTAGCGCTGTTTTGGAGGTTGGAGATTATACGACGACAAGTGCCTCAAATTTATTTTTATGTGCTAATTATACGTCATCTTATGGAAATGGTTGTGTTTACGCATATGCAAATACCCATAGTCTTCGTTATAAAATAGTTACTAGCGGTAATAATACAATTTACGGTAGTTGTATGACTAATTCAAAGTGGTTTGGTGAGCGGATTGGGTATTATGACATAGAAGGAAATTGGTCAAGAAACTGCGTGAATAATTTTAACTGTGGCTATTCGCAGAATTATCTATTTGAAGTAAATTGATTTGTTTTAATGAATGAATAAAGTCCGATAATGGTTATCGGGCTTTGTTCATATGCCAAGGAATATACTTTCCATAAAAACCGGGTAAATTGGGTTTGCTATCCGGGAGCGTGCTATAGTATAAAATTGCACAAATACGACACTTATTGGGTGTAAATTCTTATAGTGGTTGATATTGTTTATACTTGCTTTTATGGGTTTAATATATTGATATATAGTGTTAAAATCTATAATTGTGTTTATTCTGTTTTCTTTGTGGTAAATTTTTCTTACGAATAAACGGAAGTTTAATTTGCTACAATTGGGATTGAGAATTGTTCGATTGACTGCAGCAAGTATAATTTGCAAAACTACAAATAATTTTAGCTTATAATAATTTAATTCTATCACAACACTATTTAATGGAAGACAATCAATGGAGACACGATCTTTAACCAAGGAAGATAAAGCACAAGAGCAACTGTCCTCGCTAATTTACCAAGCGTCAGTAATTATTGAGCTGGAAATCAGCGAATTGGTGCAAAGTGCAACCAATATTATGAGTGAAACAGATGTTGGAAATGGTTATTATTCTTAAACCGGAGAACAAACAAAAATATGAACAACAAAATATATTTAAATGCGGGACTTGCGCTATTAACTGGATTAGGATTGGCAGCGTGTAATGGCGGCAATTCAACTTCTAGCACTACTAATACGGAAGCTAGCCCATTGCAACAATACATAAATTCACTGACCTATACTCCAGCAAATGGCAAAAGTTTAACCGCGGGTGGAGCATGGCAGCAATCATTTACCACTCCGGGTGGAGTAACCATTAATTCAGTTGATATTAAGTATTATAGTGGTGCAAATTGTGGTGGGAGCTTGGTTAGTAATACAACTTTAAGTGGTGGTGAAAATGGTGTAAATCCTGCCGCAGGAACCTATACTAGTAGCAATGCATCAAATAATGCATTATGTGGTATTTACGATAATGGATCAAATACCGGTTGTGACCAGTTATACGCCGATATGGCAGCGGGAGCGGTACGCTCAATACAATACACCTATAACATCTATAATGGAAGTGCTGGTAATTCACCGGTTTCATTATGTTTGTACAATCCAAATGCGGAAGTTGGGGCTACAACTGGTGTTGAAGGTATTGCAAACTGGTCAGCATCTAATGTTAGTCAAGCCTGCACCGGCGGAACCTGTGGTTTTTCTCAACCGTATAATATCACCTTTAACACCATGGCGGTATTCTTTTCATCTACCCTAGAAAGTGGAAATCTGGGCGGCATTGCCGGTGCTGATGCAATTTGCGCTAGTGATCCACAAGCTACTACATATGGCGGAACCTATAAAGCATATCTCGTCGATGGTATTAATCGCGTAGCTTGTACTACAGCAGATTGTTCTGGTGGTGTTTCTGAACATACTAATTGGGTATTGCAGCCAGATACCATGTATAAGTTTTACTTTACTGCCAATGAATCGGCGGTAAGAATTACGACCGTTAATGGTATATTTTCTGGTAATAATCTTGGTGTTGCCGACTTCAATTATCCAACAGACGACTTTAACATAGAGACATGGACGGGGTTAAACACTGATGCGACAACTGCGACTGGGTACACTTGTAATAGTTGGTCTAGCGGCAGTTACATTAATAGTGCACGTTCAGGTTATATAAATGCTTTGTACTCAGCTCCGGAGTTTAACAAGTTTGATATTAATACCGGTGACACAAGCTACAATGATTGTTCAGCTTCTTTGCGGGTAATGTGCGTTCAGCAACCGCTGTCGTTGAGCATTACACCACAAAATCTTACTCTTGCCTCTGAATTTACCCAGTCTTTTACTGCGACAATCTCACAAACTAGTGTTAGCCCTGTTGAGGTAACATTTACTCCGACAGTAACCGCTTCTACGTGCCTGTGGAACAAGGTTAGCTTTCCAACCACAAGCTGTATGAGTACTTTTCCACGGACAGTGCAGGGAGCCTCCTGTACTATCGCTGCTGGTGATAGCAGTTGTAGTGTGAATTACGTTACTCAAGGTTCTGTTGGTTTGAGCGGAGTAAATGGCGTAGATGATATTACCCTTAGTGTTTCAGCCACTGGGTATCTTGGCGCTGCAACAACTGTGACTATCAATACACCGAGTTGATATTGGGTTTAGTTGATCAGTTTTATTCAGAGAGTCCCCGCTATTTTTCTGGGGATTCTTTTTTAGACAACGATTATATATTATAGTTAACCCACAAATAAACACCCGATAGATTCAGTAATTGCAAGCTGTAGATTTTGCTCTCTATCAGGGTGTACGCGGATTAACCGCTTTAGGTTTGCCCAGACATGCTCTATTGGATTAAGATCTGGCGAATACGATGGTAAATATATCAGCCTACAATTAGCCTTCTCAATTAACTCTTTCACTTTATTTGATTTGTGAAAGCTAGCATTATCCATTATTACGACCTGATTTGGTTTTAATTCTTTGCATAAACAATGCTCAACCCAAGCTAAAAATACTTCGGTATTCGTATAACCGGCATATTCCATCGGAGCAATCAGCTCCTTGCTTCCATAGCAATAACCACCAATAAGAGTGATTCGTTTAGTTCTAAAGCTCAATGCCTCAGTAAAAGACTTACAGCCTTTTTCTGCCCAACCCCGAAGTTTAGACATGTTATTGTCTACGCCTGTTTCATCAATATAAATTAGATTGTTAATATCTATATCTGACAATTGCTCTGTAAACTCTTTTCGTTTCAGTTCACAGCGCCTTTTATACTTTACCCCTTTTTTTATATGTTACTCCAAGACGGTTAAGCGTATTATAAAAGCAACTTTGTGCAACATGAGGTGCCAACGCATTACGCAGTTCCTTGCCATCAGCATCGGGATGCAGTTCCAAATAAGCTAGTATTGCAGCCCTATTATTAAACAGTCTTTTACGACCAACTTTAGCAGATTGAGTAAATTTACAATAGCCCGTTGTTTCATAAAGAGTAATCAAACTGCGTAGGGTTTTATAGTCAACAGACAATAACTCTGATAATGATTTCTTGGTGTAGTTTCCAGTTAAATATAGCTTTATTGCTCTGTCTCTTAGGTCTTGGGAATACGCGTTCATTCTTAAACTCTTAAAGTGAAAAGCTTATTATACAGCAAAGGTACTTTGTTTATAGGCTAACTATATCTCGCAGCACTGGGTTATGATTTAATTGCTGAAGATGTGACTAATCAGGGCAAGATTGATTTAACGCTCAAAATGCCGGATAAAATTATTATTCTTGAATTTAAACTTGCCAAATACGGTAGTGCCGCGGGAGCTATTGAGCAAATCAAAGCCCGCAATTATCCCGCAAAATATCTTAGTGAGGGTAGGCCAATTTACCTGCTAGGAATTTCATTTGATGAAACTACGCGTAATATTGCTGAAATTATCAGCGAAACGCTTAACTGGTGACTTATGTCACGCCGAACATTTAAAACTGCTCCGGAATTATCTCCGGAGTTGTTCGTTGCAAATAACAACGCTCTATGGGTGTAAATTCTTATACCTCATCAATCAATAATAAACAGCAATCACTCAACATATCCAATTGATTTACATTCATAATATCTGCAATTTCTCCAGCACTTGTAAAGTCAATAGGAAAATTTTCCTACAGACAAAACTACATTTTTCATATTAAAATAGGGCTATTAAAAATCTTAACTATACAATTCAACAATAATTGGAGAATCCATGAAAAAACTACTCATTACCTTACTAGCCGGTATGGCGGTAAGTGCCTATGCAGATAATGCCACTGTACCAGCAGCAGCTGATACTCTATCTCCAGTCTATATCAATCTGAATACCGGTTTTGCCACCTTTGCTAATTTACCCACCGGTTCATGGGCGGGTGCTTTAAATGTCGGCTATAATTTCAATCAGGCTCTGGCAATCGAAGTTGGCTAT
>CAZATM010000120.1:0-36248 GCA_964488065.1 uncultured Neisseria sp. | reverse complement strand
CACTGTCGGCACTGGCGACGGAGTTGGGCTTGGCACCACGCTTGGACTCGGGCTAGGAACCGGTGACGGTGAAGGGCTTGGACTCACTGTCGGTTTCGGGCTCGGCGTTGCGCTTGGAGTTGGGCTCGGTACCGGAGTGGTATTTACCAAAAGTTGTGGATTTTGGTAGTAACTACGAATCTTGCCAGACAGCCAACCACCATCATCACTAGGAAAAGTTCCGACTGACGTGGTACTGCCACCACCCCATAAAATTGCAAAAATCCCTTTGGCTGCTAATTCGCTGAGTTTGCCGTTATCCTGATTCCATTTATAGCCATTGGCATTCAGATAAGCTTTGGAAGTACAGCCAGTACCACAATTATAAATCGCGGGATTTAAGCTTAAACCAACTAAATCACTGCGGAGATTAACCAGATTATCACCCAATTTCTCATCACCAAAAATATAATCACTAAAGGAAGAAGACATACCGCTACGACTATCAACATCATTGGTTACCTGCAAATGTCCACCAGGAATCTGCCATAACATCACCGGAACATTGCCCAATTTTTTACCGACTTGAGCACTAAAATTAATGAAATTCTCCCAATCTCGGGCATTATAATAGTAACCGGAGGCGATACCAATTGTATCATCCCGCTCCCAACGGTCAAAAACAATAAAATCCGGTTGATACGGTGCCTGATAAATTCCCAATTTCTCGATGAATGCTGCCACTGAGTTTGATGCCAAAGTTTCAACCGCGCTTTCGCTATTCGCCTGATGTATCCACCATGAGCTACCCGGTGCCCAAATATTTTCCTGCCAGCCATAGCTAATATGTGGACCAAAAGTCCGGATTGCCCAGCCACTAGCCTGCGCCCAACCACCAAAACTCTCGCTAAAGGTGGGAACGCTTATATTCATTTTAGCGGTATCGCACGCTGCCAGCCAACCTGGCGCATAAAGTTCCCAATAGGTTTTGACATCAAACCAGCCCATACCCTGTGCGCGCATATAATAACCAATTTCGAGTGGAGTTCCGCTAAAACTGCCATATTGAAATTTACTGGAGACAAAACACGCGGCTTTTTTTAGTGCCGAATTTAACCCGCTGGGTACCGGCATAACCGAATTCTGCTGCATCATGCCAAGAAGATCCGGTGCCAGCACCAACGAACCGGGATAAGGATTACTTTCACTACGGTTAGCCTCCATCACCGCAGCATCCATCATTAAGTTTATTAAATGCGCCGTGATCGCACTTTGGGAAAAATCGGCCAAAGAAGCGGTAATACTCATATTTGCCATATAATTAACCATTACCGGTTGGGTTCGGTGTTGATTGGCTACAGAAATTGAATTGGCTAAATTAACCGTATTGATGGTAAAAATTGGAAATACGATTTGATTAATATCCCCAGCGCCATCGTAACCGGAATATTTAAAAATAGCATCGACCGGGCGATTGCTAAAACCACCCAGACCATCAACACCGGGAGCGGTATTGGTTACCCCACCCATGGCTATATAATTTGGCCAACCATTAACCACCACGCCAGATTCCAGCGTTGCTAAACTGGTTTTTGCCGATGAACTATTTTGATTAGTGCTATTATTGCCGCTATTACAGGCCGCCAAAACCAAAACACCCGCTGCCACTATCAACTGTAATAATTTGTTATTCATTCCCATTCCCCCTAGATATATTCATTAACAGATAATCGTCATAAGTGATGCTACGCATGATAAAGACTTTAGCGCTAAGTTATTGATTTTTCCTCATGGCACACTGATTTTACACTGGCAATCAGTGCGCAAAATCGTTAAACTCAATAACTCAGTGCTAAAATATAGATGTATGCGTAACATCAGTTATAATAGATTTTAAGGCAATTTATTGCTTGGTGTAATCCCTAATCATGGCATATAAATATATGCCAAAATTAATCTTGCAAATCCAAATCGAATGATTAATAAAAACTCAAAACAAATTTCATCGGATTCATGAACTAAAATTTTTAATTTCTACGCAATACCGACTCTCAGTATTTGAGTTTTGGATAAAAGCGGATAAATTGTTTCAATAAAGATGAAATAATGGATGGAAAATGCCTCAGAATGATGTACTCTGAGGCATGAGAAGATCGCAGTTGGTAATTTATTTGCTGCGGTAATTATTTAGCCACAACTGGTGCGCTTTCATTATAACGGTAACCGCCGCCTAAATCCTGATATAGATTAACCAGCGTAATCATCTGAATTAACTTAACCCGATTTAGTGCAATCGCCGCTTGGTCAACTGCCAGTTTATCATCAAGCGTTGCCGCATACGCAATAATGCCCTGACGGTATAAATCGTAATTTAAACGATATTTATCCTGTGCCGCTAAATATGATTTATTAAGATCATCGTAGCGCTCATTGGCATCGCGATGATTGATCAAATCATTATCAACATCATGCAAGGCTTTTCTCACCGTATCAACATAATTAGCATAAGCAACTTTCTTGCTGCCGGATAAGGCACTGATTTGCCCAAATACCGCTGGATTTACCGACCAATTAACATAGGCATCCGATAACGGACCATAAATCCCGTTCGGTAATCCGGATTGCGCAACGTCAACCTGACCGGCAAAATAATCCAACTGCACCGAAGGCAACAATTGACTGGCGGCAACGCCAACATTTTGTACCGCCAACCGATATTGAGCCTCTGCCAGCGCCACATCCGGACGATTTTTCAATACGGTCGCCGGTTTAGAACCAAAATTGGCATACACGGTATTAAGTCCGGTAAAATTGGCAGCTCCGGAAACCCCACCCGGGTTTTGATTTAATAAATAGCGCAGCGCATTTTGTGATTTAAGGATATTGCTGCGGATTATTTTTTGATTGGCTAGTGCAGCATTATAGCGATCGCTAAGCCCTTTAACCGCAATTTGCGAATTGAGTCCACCGGCAAAATCATCTTTTTGGATATCCAGCATCTCCTGCAAATCGCGAAGATAATTATCATATAATTTCAACATCTCGATTTCGGCAATATAAGTATAATAGCCGGTTGCCATTTGTCCAATAAAAGCTAGCTTGGTGGCTTCAACTGCATAGTCTGCCGCTTCAACATTGATATCGGCAGATTTTTGCCGCGCTAATAAATTAAAAATATTGAGCGAGGCATATACCGGCATCGCACCATAAAATACTTGCGGATTACCCAATGCCGGGTTACTGGAATAACCTGCCATTCCGGTTAAAGACGGTAACCAACTTAATTCAACCGCCTTTAATTGCCCCTGCGCCAATTCGAGATTGCCATAAGCTTTTTGTACCGTGTTATTAACCAATAAGCCACTCTCAATCAGCTTATTTAGTAATGGATCATTAAATTGCTGCCACCAAGCAGTATAGGCAATATTGCTTTCCGCATTTAAGGCTTCATTCATATTTGCCCAACTCGTTGGTGTATCAACCGCCGGTTTATCATATTGAGGATAAATCATTGAACAGGAAACCAATCCCAGCGAAATCAACAACATTGTCAAACCATAGTTTATTTTACGCATTGCATACTCTCTTCTTTCTCATTGACGCGGCGGAAGATTAAAGGAACCGTGAATTTTTTCTTCCAAACCGGCAATTAAATTTAGATTGGTACTATCATGTTTTTTGACGTACCACAGGCTAACAACCTGCCTGAATAAAACTACCATTTGCCGTGAGAACGAATCATCACGAATCGTTTCATCGCGCTCGTAAATAGCATCATTGGTCAGTATGGTAATCTGCTCCATCTTACGCCGCGTTGAAATTACAAAGCGTAACAGATTAGCTTTGCTTAAGTGCATATGATCTACCCGCTGGGAAACTTCTTGCATTTCATCATATAATTGACCTTTAATTTGCTGGTATAAAAGCAGTGTAAAATTGCTCCGTCCAAACCATAGATGTTCCATTACCAGACAAATCGCAAAGACGATCAGGGTACAAACCACCCGATCTACCACATAATACTGCAATGAAAAATGACCGGTATTACCCCATTCGACCGCAATATCAGATGACAAAGTAGCGATGATCATGTAATAATTGTACGGAATACCCAGAAAAAACACCATCGCAAAGCAAATCAAAACCGCAAAAACAATTGCCGTTCGATAATCCCAATGAATGATATACCACATTATCGCCACCGCACACACGCCGGTAAGAGTTCCGCTAAAGCGCCAGTAGGCACGTTTTAAAACCGTTCCGGGATTAAACCCGGCATAAATCGTTGCGCCGGTAATAACAATCCATACTGCATGTGGAATATGAAAATATTGTTCAATAAACACAAAGAGCATAAACGCCGTGGTTATTTGCAAATAGCGGCGGGTAAAAACGTCTAGTGGCTTAAACATGCACGATTCCAATAACGCCGGAGCTGTTCCAAATCATTATAAACCTGAATAAGCTGCGGATTCAAATCTTCAGAGCTAAAATCAAAGGCGGCTACCGGTTGCCAATTATCCATCGCCTCGCGTAATTTTTTACAGGCACCCGCCAATTCAAAGATTTTACCGGTATCGATTGGCTCAATTTTGGTATAGGTAACTACGGTAAAAGCGTAAATTGCCACCAGTAACAATGCCACTTTTCGCGCAAAAAGCCCGTGTTCGCGGTAAGACAAGCGAGGGGTGTAGTCATACATTTGGACAAAATGGACAAAAGTTAATTTTTCAAGCGGCACGGTTCCAGCCGCGGTTAGCATAAACCGTTGCTCAAATTCACGTAAGGTTGCCTGCACAATCCGTAGCCATACCCGAAAGAAATACACCCGCGGAAACAGCCACATCGTAACCAAGCCAATTGCGGATGCCAGAACATAACTAATCCCGTAATTCAATAGAATATTGAAATTTGCCCCTTCGGGAATCTTCAATAAAGTATAACCAACCACCTGCACTAAGGTAACCATTCCGAGCATAAACGGAAATTTTAGCTTACTGAACATAAATAAACTGAAAATAAAAATCCCCACACTAATCACAACCAAAAAACGATATTCCTGAACAATTGCCAGTAAAAAAGCGTAGGCAATACATAGTCCGCAAAAAACCGCCACATTGCGCAGCCGATTGCTGAAACTTTTTTCAATACTGGTAGCAATGATCCCAAAGACCGGAATTTGCAGTGCGGTAGTCATGGCAAAAGGCGAAAATGCAAAATTTACCATAAACAGCACCAAGATAACCGTCAGTGCCTGCATGGCGCTAACGCGCATAAACCCGTAGGGATCGTAGCGATCCAGTGCCGATAAAATCCGCTTAATGAGTGGTGTGAATATAAACAAAAGCACTAGCTCCCGGATTGAGTGGATATTTGGGATCCGGATCAGTTATTTTTATCTGCAAAGGCATCCGTTGCGGTAATTTCAACCACTCATTTTCATTCTGAACAACTTGTTGCTGATTATGGGCAGCAGTATTTTGCCGAGAGGCCACCCACAGATTGTTAACCACCTCGCCATGAAAGACCCGATCAAAATAATACATCCGCAAGATAATGGTTACTTTATCGCCCGGACGAACATAGCGCAAATCAGTTTCATTAAAATTGGCTTGGACATACCACTCATCGGTACTGATAAATGAAAACAGCGGCTGGCGTTGATTGACTGGCGTTCCCAGCGATAGATACATATTATCAACCATTCCATCGCTACCGGCGCGCACGGTGGTCAAATCAAGATTGACTTTAGCATTATCCATAACTGCCTTTAGTGCCGCAACCTTTTGCCGTTGCTGCAATAATTGTTTATCATCAATTTTGATTTGATTTTTCAAGGCATTTACTTGTTCTTCCAGAGAATTAACATCATAGCCAAGTTTCTTGATTTCCAATTCCGACACCGAGCGACTCACCCGCGGATTTTGCTTTAACCCATATTCATATTTGGCTTTAGCGAGATTCTGCGACATGGACGATAGTAGCGCTTTATTTTTGGCAGTCTGTTCATCAATTACCGCAATTGCTGCTTGCGCCTCCTTATAATCAGCCTGAGCTTTCTCATAAGCTAATTGGTAGGGTTTGGCAAATACTTGGAATAAGGGATCGCCTTTTTTGACTTTTTGCCCATTTTTAACATAAAGCGCGGTAATATAACCGGAAACATCCGCCGCTACCGGCTGGGAATTGGTTACCACAAAAGCATCATCGGTCAGAGGAATCAAATAAGAGAAAAAATGAATTACACCAATAATAAGCGCAACTACAATTATCAAGGTTGGAAAGTTAAACTTATCTTTCCAAAAATCATAAATTTTAACCATAAAAAATCAATTTACCTTTTCAATTTTGGCGATGTTCAAATCCAATGTCTTTTTGCCTAATCCAATGAAGAAAATCTCGGCAGTCATCTTTTTGCCATCTTGATTCAAGCGCAGCACCTTGCCACTGCCAAATTTGGCATGTCGGATCATATCACCGATTTTAACGGTTAGATCCTGCTCTTTTAAAACCACTCGCGCCGTGCGATGTTCCGGGTTTTCAACCGCTATTAACGGTTCCGCCAAATGCGAGCGCGCATAATCAGAACTATCATAATCACTTAACTGATTATAACCAATCTTGCTAACCCCGGAAATATTCAGAATCAATTCAGCGGGAATTTCATTAACAAAACGTGAAATCGGTGCCGCCAGCCGTTTGCCCCATAATAAGCGGCTGCAGGCTCGCAATAGATAAAGCCGTTCGCGGGCACGGGTAATTGCCACGTACATCAAGCGCCGCTCTTCTTCAACATCTTTCTGGGCATTTAAGGAGTTATCATGGGGAAATAAACCGTCTTCGAGCCCGACCACAAATACTACCCGGAATTCCAAGCCCTTGGCGGCGTGGACGGTCATCAACTGTACCGCGGATTCATAATTCTGCGCCTGATTATCAACCGACTCCAACACTGCGTGCGCCAAAAATTCAACCAGCGGATTATTGCCATCCTCACTCTCAAACCCGGAAACCGCCGTCACCAATTCATTCAGATTATCCAGCCGCTCTTCACCTTCTTTGGGCTCATTTTGATAAAAATCGCGAATACCGCTCATTTCAATGATGTAACTAATTGTTTCCGGCAAGTTTAAAACCTTGCTCTCCTGCTGCATCAGACGGATCAAATCACAAAATTTATTGACGGTCAGCCGGCTTTTACCCGGCAATAATTCCACCGCTTCAAATAAGGTTATATTATTACCAACCGCTAATTCCTGAAGATTTTCGATCGTTTTGGGACCAATCCCACGAGCAGGAAAATTAACTACCCGCAAGAATGCCTCATTGTCATTAGGATTAACCAACAATCGCAAATATGCCAAAACCCGTTTAATTTCCTGCCGGTCAAAAAAGCGCAGTCCGCCATACACCCGATAGGCTAAGCCGCGATTATATAGATGCTGCTCAAAAACCCGCGATTGGGCATTGGAACGGTAAAGAATCGCCATTTCCGATAAATCTATGCCATTATTCGCCAAGTTCTTGATTTCATCAATCACGAAATAAGCTTCGTCTTCTTCGGTATAACCCTCATAAAGCCGAATCTTTTCAGTTAGCGCATTTTCAGTCCACAAATTTTTGCCGATCCGTTCGCTATTGTTGCCGATTACCGCATTGGCTGCCGCCAGAATAATCGGAGTTGAGCGATAGTTCTGCTCCAGCCGTAATGGTTCTGGGGCATTGAAATCACGCAAAAACAAACGCATATTGCCAACTTTGGCGCCCCGGAAGGCATAAATTGACTGATCGTCATCACCAACCGCAAAAATACTGGTATCTTTACCGACCAACAACTGCAGCCATTTATATTGGAGGGTATTGGTATCCTGAAATTCATCAACCAGAATATGCTTAAATTGCTGGCGATAACGCGCTAATAAATTATCATGTAAACAAAATAATTCATAGCTGCGCAGCAATAATTCGGTAAAATCAACCAAACCATCACGATTGCAAGCTTCTTCGTAAAGGGTATAAATTTCGAGCCAATATTTACTGCGCAAGCCATCGGGAGTTAATTGCGCCGCACGCATTCCCTGTTCTTTCTGATGATTGATATAACTTTGAACTTCGCGTGGCGGATAACGATCTTCATCCAGATTGGATTGTTTGATCAAGCGCTTAATCAACGACAATTGATCGGCAGAATCAATAATTTGGAAACTCGCTGGCAATCCGGCTTCGGTGTAATGCAAGCGTAAAAACCGCAATGCAATCGAGTGAAAAGTTCCGACCCACATATAGCGGGTATCGGTATTGAGCAATTTACCAACCCGATATAACATTTCACGGGCCGCTTTGTTAGTAAAGGTAACCGCCAGAACTTCGCTTAACCCAAGCCCGCCAGTTTTTATCTGCCACACCAAACGGGTTGTCAAGACCTTGGTTTTGCCGCTACCGGCGCCAGCCAAGACCAATAATGAACCGTCCTGATAAGTAACGGCTTTTAATTGTTCGGGGTTCAGTCCGTCTAAGAGTTTAGCGTATTCGTGCATAGCTTGACTATTTTCATAAAATAATTGTCGCGTATTTTATCACAATCAGTTCTAAAGCGGCGGAGTTAAAATTAAAATCTCACGGCAATACAAAACCACCTAGTTTTTATGCGATTTAAGTATGGTCAACGAATCAACAAACCGGCAAAACACTTACCACTTTGACGCTAAAAGATCACCATACAAACAAAGTAATTTGTGCAATAGTTGTACGAAGAAGTATATGAAAAAGAGAGAAAACTACAAGAGCAAGTGTGGTGCCGAAAGTGGGACTCGAACCCACACCCCATAAAATGGGACTAGGACCTGAACCTAGCGCGTCTACCAATTCCGCCATCCCGGCAAAGATGAGATAAGGATTATAGCCGAATTAGCTTGTTTTCGTCAAGAATAACTAATCCTAAGAATAGCGCATTAATAAAACAAAGGTCACATAACATTAATTATATGACCTTTGCTAACCCACAGTATCGCACTAAATTTCAAAAATAATAATTAATCTACCAAAGCCGATCTAGTTACTAGAGTTGCAAAGCCCCGGTGTACCACATATAACCTGAAACCAACGCACAAATTATAATCACGAGAAACAATACAATTTCAAATTTGTTCTCAAAGAGTTTGCGTTTGTCCTCACGCCGGGCTTTGGCAAAGAATAAAATCCCAGCTACATACATTAAACTCGAAATCGCCAGATACTTCATACCTCCGGCATAAATCATCCACACCGCGTAGGTAACCGATAATCCACCCTTAATTAACTCATACCAATGAATTTTTTTATCGGTAATAATCAGTTTAACTGAATACATTGCCGCCAATAAATACGGCACCAACACTAAACTGGTCGCAACCATAATCATATTCAAATACAACGCTTGGGTAAAATAGGCACAAACCATAAAGAACTGCAAAACCAAGCTACTCATTAATGCCGCATTAGCCGGAACACCATGACGATTAATTTTACTTAAAAATTTCGGCATAGTCCGATCGCTGGAAGACAAAAATAAAATATTCATCGCCAGCATTTGCCAAGCCAACAACGCCCCAACTACGCAAACCAGTACCGCTACCCGAATCAAATTGGCACTGATGGGTCCAACCACTAGCCCCATTACACCTGCGGTGGATGGAGTATGCAAGGCCTGCACTTCTGCGGTTGGCAAAATTCCAAATGGCAATACCGAAATTAAAGTATCAATAATCAGTACTGCAATTACTGCCAGCATCGTAGCCTTGCCAACATCTTTCATTGATTTAGCATAAATTGCATAAATACACGCAGCTTCAATCCCCAAGAAATCCCAAACCGTTACCAGCATTGTGGCTTTAATCTGTTCAAACATACTACCTAAATGTAAATCATGGGTTGCCATATTTTTAGCAAAGATTGAGGTTTTAAATCCGTAAATGAACACCAAGATAATTGCCGCCAGCGCCATTAACTTAACGGTAGTAATCATGATATTAACAATTGATGCTTCGCGAATACCTTTAATCATCAAGGCATAGACAATCCAGATTAATAACGACTCACAAAGGAATGATGGAAGAGTAGCACCCGCATCGGCACCATGACCAAAAATTGGAAAGAAATTACCCAAAGTGGCAAAGATATAAATCAGATAGCTGGCATCACCTAGTAGGGCGTTTAACCAGTAACCCCACGCCGAACTGAAACCGACATAATCGCCAAAGCCAAATTTAGCATAACCATAAATACCACTTTTAATATCCGGGCGCTTGTTACTGATGTACACGAATGACCACGCTAAAGCGATCATCCCAGCCGCCACAATAAACCAGTGTAAAACTACTGCCACCGCACCAGAACGATTGGCAATATTTTGTGGAATATCAAATACCCCACTCCCCATCATAGAACCGAAAGTTAAAGAAAATAACGCAAAAAAGGTTAAATCCTTAACGTTAATTCCATCCCCTGTAGATTTAGCCGCCATAACTTTTTCCTTAAAAAAGCTTAAAAATAAGCAAATTAGTGAGCTTGTTAAATTTCCTACGAATATTTTAAAGCAATCATTGCACGCCAACACCACTCCCCACTCAACATGAGTTAGATTGGCGTACATAATTCAAATTTTGCGGACTGGCTAAAATCCAACCAAAAAATGCATTGTAAATATTACTTTAAACATCATATTATTTTTGTTTTTCTTCCGGCAACAACTTTCCCGATCATACGACACCCCAGTAACCCTCAGTAGCGCATGAGGAAAAATTGAAAACTCGGTAGGAATTATTGATTATACAATGCTTCACAATCTATTATGCAAGTTTTGCAGCTTTTAGTTAATAATTTTTATTATTAAACGACAAAGCATAGCCAAAATCAATTGATTATCAGAAAGTTATGATTTTTAATTAACTTTTATCCAACTGTGATTTTTTAACTAAAATTTTAACACTTCAAATAAAAAAAGTCCCTGAATAATTCAGGGACTTTTGATCGAAATAACGGATGAGGATTAGTACATACCACCCATTCCGCCCATGCCACCCATATCTCCGGCGGGAGCTGGAGCATCATCTTTTGGTAATTCAGCGATCATTGCATCGGTAGTTAGCATCAACCCAGCAACCGAAGCGGCATGCTGTAACGCAGCACGAGTCACTTTAGCCGGATCCAAAACACCCATCTCGATTAAATCGCCAAACTCATTGCTGCCTGCATTGTAACCGTAAGCGCCTTTACCCTCAAGAACTTTATTAATTACCACTGACGGTTCTTCGCCACAGTTAGCCACGATCTGACGCAATGGCGCTTCAATTGCTTTTAGAACAATCTTCACACCGGCGTCTTGATCGGTATTGCTAGTTTTGATGTCAGACAGAATACTACGGGCGCGCAATAACGCCACGCCACCACCGGCAACGATACCTTCTTCAACCGCAGCACGAGTTGCATGTAAAGCATCTTCCACGCGGGCTTTTTTCTCTTTCATCTCAACTTCGGTCGCCGCACCAACTTTAATTACTGCAACCCCGCCAGCCAATTTAGCCACGCGTTCTTGCAATTTCTCTTTATCGTAATCAGAAGTAGATTCAGCCACTTGCTTACGAATTTGCTCAACGCGGGATTTAATGATTTCTTCGCTGCCAGCACCATCAATAATGGTTGTGTTTTCTTTACCAATTTCAACACGTTTGGCTTGACCTAATTGAGTTAATTCAGCTTTTTCCAAAGACAAACCAACTTCTTCAGCAATCACGGTACCGCCAGTTAAAACTGCAATATCTTCCAACATGGCTTTACGGCGATCACCAAAACCCGGTGCTTTTACCGCAACCACTTTTAAGATACCACGCATATTGTTAACTACCAAAGTCGCCAAGGCCTCGCCTTCAACGTCTTCGGCAATAATCAATAACGGACGACCAGCTTTAGCAACTTGTTCCAACACTGGTAACAAATCACGAATATTACTGATTTTTTTATCAATCAACAAGATAAACGGATTTTCCAAAATCGCCAATTGTTTGTCGGCATTATTGATAAAGTAAGGCGATAAATAACCACGGTCAAACTGCATACCTTCTACTACGTCTAATTCGTTATTCAATCCACTGGCATCTTCTACAGTTATCACGCCTTCCTTACCAACTTTGTCCATCGCAGTTGCGATGATTTCACCGATTGATTCATCAGAATTTGCTGAAATTGAACCAACCTGTGCAATTTCTTTGCTGGTAGTACATGGTTTAGCAATATTTTTTAATTCGCCAACCAATCCTTCTACCGCTTTATCAATACCGCGTTTTAAATCCATTGGATTCATTCCCGCAGCAACATATTTCATACCTTCTTTGACAATTGCCTGTGCCAATACCGTAGCGGTAGTGGTTCCATCACCAGCAACATCGGCAGTTTTAGAGGCAACTTCTTTTACCATTTGTGCGCCCATATTTTCGAATTTATCTTTTAATTCGATTTCTTTAGCAACTGACACACCATCTTTGGTAACCAACGGCGCACCAAAAGAACGTTCCAACACCACATTGCGACCTTTAGGACCTAAGGTTACTTTAACTGCATCGGCCAATACATTAACCCCACGTACCATTTTTTCGCGGGCATCAATTCCAAATTTAACTTCTTTAGCTGACATATATTATTCCTTACTAAAAACTTTCTGTGATAATCAATTAAGCAACTATCGCTAAAATATCTTCTTCGCGCATAACGGTCAGTTCTTTGCCATCAAGTTTTACTACCTGACCTGAATATTTGCCGAATAATACTTTATCACCGACAGCCACGCACATTGGAGCACGACTACCGTTTTCCAGCACTTTACCGGCACCGATAGCTACAACTACTCCCATATCGGGTTTTTCGGCAGCCGAACCTGGTAATACAATACCTGATGCGGTTTTTTCTTCTGCTTCAACACGTTCAATAACTACACGATCATGTAACGGCTTAATTGTTGCCATAAAATCAACTCCTTAAAGTCAAAATTAATAAATAAAAAGTTTTAACAGTTTGCTATATGGGAATGATAATCAGAATTTCAAGAGGAAAAATTAAATTTCTTTGTTATGATGTTATCATAATAAAGACTTTAACGCGCACGTAATGCTAGCTATGATATTTATCTGGTGATATTTATCTGGTGATATTAACGCACGATACAATATTTTTCAGCGTTTGGTTTTAAATTATAAAACGAGTTTTTACGGAGTAATAACATTAACCGCATGAGATTCGAGTTGTTTCAATTCTGCGGTTGTCAATTCTTTATCACAAACCAGCAAATCAACCTCCTTGAGGGTCGCAAAAGAAAAGCCGCCATCATGATAAAATTTTTCTTTCTCCAGTGTGATAATGGTTTGTCGTGAAGATTCAATCACTGCATGCTTGGTTAAACCTTCTTCACTATCAAAATTGGTAACAATTCCCCGCACCAAATCAATTCCCGCCACACCTAAAACCGCAATGTCAATTTGGTGTTTTTTAAGAGTATTGACCGCTTCCAATCCCACCACTCCACCGAGGCGTTTGTCAAAACGACCACCGAGCAAAAATAATTCGCAGGGACTTTCAGCCGGAAACAAGGTAATTAATTGCGGCATATTGGTAATGATTCGGTTAAATTGCTGGGATTGGATCAGTTCCTGCGCTACCAATAAATTGGTACTTGAGCTATCCAGAAAGACTGAACAACCAACCGGGATTTGTTTGGCAACCAACCCCGCAATGATATTTTTCGCGGTTCGATTTTTATCCAACCGTTCCCGCAACACTTCATCATGCGGCATTTCGCGGCGGATAATTGCACCGCCATAGGTACGTTTGAGCTTATTTTGCTGCTCTAGGACCTGCAAATCTTTACGAATCATGCCCTCGCTGACACCAAACAAAGCGCTTAAATCGCGCACCACGATCTTGCCCTGCGTATTTAAAATTTCAAGAATTTTCTGATGGCGTTCTTCTAAAAACATAGGTTATTCCTAATAAACTGCAATTACATTGCGCTTTTTGCAAAGGATTTTATTTCCGACCACCAACTGCGGATGACGATCGGCAGCGGATTCTTGTAACTGTCGCGCAAATTCACCAATCTGCCGCTTAGACGGTAATGGCAATTGGAGCTGCCGAACATAATAAGTTAATAAATTAATCTGCCGGGTAGAGCTCAAATTACAAAATTCAGACAGCAATATTTGCTGCGGTCCACCGCATGCCGCTAAATCCAATTGTGCCAATTCATCATTCAACGCACAAGCCTGCTGCAGAGCGCTAATGCTCCCCGCTATCTTGGTAATGACATTGTCATCATAGGCAACTAATTGCGGAATTATCTGATTACGCAGAAAATTACGCAAATAGCGCGTATCATCATTGCTTTCATCGGTTACGTGAGATAAACCATGGTGATGGGCGTATTCCAGCAACTGGTGCTTACTAATTTTTAATAGCGGGCGCCAGAAATATTTTTGACCGCGAGAAGATAATTCCAGCATTGCCGACAAATTATGAATCTCACTCCCCCGCATCAACTGGCTGAGGATAGTTTCGACCTGGTCATCCTGATGATGGGCAAGAACTATTGCATCAGCAGCAACATCGGCATAAACCCGATAGCGAAACTTGCGTGCCGAATTTTCCAAGCCCTGAGCGGGTTCTTTAACTACCTGTCCACTTTCGATAATTAAGGGGATGCCCCAAGTGCTGCATAAATTTCGGCAAAATTCACTCCACTTTGCGGCAAATGGCGACAAGCCATGATTGACATGAACCGCCGAGAGCGTCAGTGGTTTGATTTGGCGTACATGATTAAGCAAATGCAATAGCACGACCGAATCAACTCCGCCGCTTAATCCAACACACAAATGCAAATGACCGTCCAATTGCGACGGCCAATGCTTAATTAATCTCTGCACCAACTCATTGAAATCAGTGGCGCAGTTAGTTGGGCAATCATTCTTCAATCTTAAATTTACCATAACTCATGATCCGCTCAAAGCGACGAGCCAATAGAGTATCCTTATCCAATTCCTGCAACTTCTTCAAATTGTCACGCAAATTGCGCTTTAATTTATTCATCATTTCAATCGGGTGGGCATGGGCACCCCCCAAAGGTTCGTTTACCACCGCATCAATTAGATTGAGCGTTTTCAGGCGGTTGGCGGTAATTCCCAAAATTTCGGTGGCCTGATTGGCTTTAGTTGCATCTTTCCACAAAATCGAGGCACAGCCTTCCGGCGAAATTACCGAGTAAATCGCATATTCCAGCATATTGATTTGATCACCAATTGCAATCGCCAATGCACCACCAGAACCACCTTCACCAATCACCGTACAAATAATCGGCACTGCAAAATTAGCCATTTCATATAAATTACGCCCAATCGCTTCCGACTGATTGCGCTCTTCGGCACCAATTCCCGGATAAGCGCCGGAAGTATCAATAAAAGTAATTACCGGCAGATTAAATTTTTCCGCCAGCTGCATTAAGCGCAACGCTTTGCGATAACCTTCCGGACGAGGCATTCCAAAATTCCGTGCCAGATTTTCTTTAGTATCGCGACCTTTTTGATGACCAATCACCATCACTGATTGCTCACCAAGTTTGGCTAATCCGGCAATTATTGATTTATCGTCAGCAAAATGCCGATCACCATGTAATTCTATAAAGTCGGTAAAAATATTGTTGATATAATCCAACGTTCTTGGTCTAGCTGGATGGCGTGCAACCTGTGAAATTTCCCACGCACCAAGTTTGGAGTAAATTTCTTTAGTTAACTCTTCGACCTTGCTTTGCAGCAGTTCAATTTCAGCTGAAATATTTACCGCCGAATCATCCTGCATCTCGCGCAGTTCATCAATCTTCTCCGTTAACTCGGCAATTGGCTTTTCAAATTCCAAAAAATGTCGACTCATAAATTTTCCTAATTATTGCAGACAATTACATATCTTATAAAATAAAATTTTAATTACTAATGTTATGCATGTACATCTATGCTTTAGGGCTAAAATTTTATCATGCGTACTAACATCACTTAATTATTGCGTCCTAATTGACGGCTCAAAATATCAATATTCTTTTCATGCTCCGTCACCGCATCTTTTAATCCCTGAATCCGCGCCTGGTAAGCTTGGGGATCTTTTTGTTCACTGGTTAACTTGCCTTGTCCATTAATCAATGCCTGTTTAGCATCTTTTAAAGCTTGCTTTTCGTAATCCAGCTCATCACTTAAAACTTGTTGGCGTCCAGCTTCATTGGTACCAAAACTCGGCGATGAATCTTTAACATAAATTTTGGCTAACCCACTCGATGAACGCTGAGTATTGGTTGTTTTTCCAGTCAGGCTCGAAGAATTATAATCCTTTTCGGTCATTGGTGCCGCGTATACCGAAAGTGGCGGCAAGTTCACTTTTTTTGCATTTTTAACCGGTTTATTGGTAAATACCATTGCCCCATTTTTATCCTGATATTGATAAATTTCATCGGCAAACACTGCCCCATTCATTAACAATAACAGGCTCATGAAGACAAAAATCGGTTTCATTTTAATGCTCAAAATAACATAATGATCGAAATTACCGTTATCGCTAGAATAAAAAACAACCCACTACGATACAATAAGGCAACAACATAATCTACTACTTGAGGGTCAAATAAACTATTATTCTTGCGCAAATCCTCGATTCCTTCATCGTCAAAAGAGTTTCTCTGCATCGTAAACTTATCTTTGCCGATCGCAATAAATGCAACTTCATTTAAGACATTTTCTAGATAGTAAAAGCTCAACTTCACCTTACCACGCTGTTCAAGTACATAACGCATAACCTCTTCGAAATCGCCAGCTGCAGAAATAAATATGCACAGAAGTGTATACGGTACAATATTGATCCAGAATAACATCTTATCCACTACCACAGTATAAACCACTGAATCCTCACCGCGTTGACGCAGTTTATTGCCAATAATCGTTAATACCAAATAGGCAATCGCACCCAAACAAGATGGCAAAACAATAAACCAGAACGTGGTCGCAAAAAAGCGCGTAGCATAAGTTTGCACAAACTGTTGAAACTCGCTGCCACGATTGGTCGTTTTAGCTTCTTCTTTCCAACCCAAAATATCTACGCACAGAATATACAGCAAGCAATTTACCAAGAAATAAATAATATGATGCTGTCCCAGCGGTAACAACATCAACAGCAGCGTAATAATCACAAATGGTAACACCGCTAAAATGAACTGGACTCTAATTTCGCGGACCGTCTGAAAATCTCGATTAACGAAAAAATTAGCGTACTGTTCAAGTTTGGTATTAAACCATGAGCGAACACCACCCAATAACTTTTGGCGTTCCAAAAAAATGGTTACAAAAATCGCTAGAAATGACATTTGTACAGCTACCTCACAGGAATAATTAACGCTATCTTCTAATGTTATACAGGACAATAAACCATTGACAGTTTCGCAATACACGCTGCACTAAGATTCATAGCTAGCATCCGATAGCCAAAATCAGTAACTTAACTTTTTATGTGCAACATCACTTACAAACTTAAGCCAAATTCTTTGGCCACAAACTAATTATTGCTGTTATAAATATAAATTTGATGAAGATTGCGATTAATATCAAAAATATCCATCCCAAACCCGAATAAAAAGTGATTCGGAGCAACTACACCAACGTGATCAGCATAAACCGGTTTTTCTTTACCGATATCTTTATTCACCATTACCGCAATACGAACTTCTTTGGCACCCGCGCTGATTAGAAAGCGTTTAACCTCAGCTAAAGTATGCCCTTCGTCCAAAATATCATCCAGAATGTAAACTACTCGATTGCGAATTAATTCGTCTTTTGGCTGGCGGTACCAAGTAATATGACTGGAACCATAATGCGCATCACCGTAGCGTGAAGCATGAATATAATCCATGGTAATTGGATTTTTTAAACGTTTACTTAATTCGGCAGAGAACATCATCCCGCCATTCATGATCGTCAGAAAAACTGGGATTTCCCCTTCAATTTCAGCATCAATTTTTGCCGCCATGGTATCTAAAGCGGCATTAATCTGCGCCTCGGTAAACAAAACCGTAGAATTTTTAATGATTTGCTGACTCTTGGTATAATCTAATTGCATGGAAACCTCATGTTTATATTAAAATAATGTTTTGGTAAAATAAAATTTACCCTGTATTGTAACAAAAAATCAACCAGCTAACAAGCTGAAATCTAAGAGAATGCACCAAAGATGAAAAAAGCTCTACTAATTATTATGGATGGTTTCGGTATTCGCAACAACGAAGACTTTAATGCCGTAGCCGAAGCTAAAAAGCCCAATTTGGATAACTATATGCAAAATTATCCGTTTAGCAAGATCAATGCTTCTGAACAATATGTTGGTTTACCTAAGGGTCAATTTGGCAACTCGGAAGTTGGCCACCTAAATCTTGGCGCTGGCAGAATCGTCCGCCAAGACATTACCAAAATTGATTACGAGATCGAAACTGGTGATTTTTATAAAAATTCCGCTTTCTTAACTGCCTGTAGCGCAACAACTACACATACTGTCCATATCATGGGTCTATTATCTGACGGTGGCGTACATTCACACCAAAATCATATTAATGAATTAATCAAATTGGTCAGCACTTCCGATAATGTCACCAACATCTGGGTGCATGCGTTCTTAGACGGTCGCGATACTCCGCCACAAAGCGCTAAAAAATATATCGAATTACTCGAAGAAACTCTGAAAGATTATCCCAAAGCCAAAATAGCCACGATTGCCGGACGCTATTATGCCATGGATCGTGACAAACGCTGGGATCGGGTAGAATTAGCATATAAAGCGTTAGTTAGCGCCGAGGGCATTACTCAATTTGCAACACCGCAAGCTGCAGTTGATGCCACTTATGCGGAACAAATTACCGATGAATTTGTAAAACCAGCTATATTTAATAATTATCCGGGAATGAAAACCGGAGATAGCATTATTTTTGCCAACTTCCGCTCGGATCGGGCGGTACAAATGACAGATGTATTTATCGGCAAAGAGTTTGATGGCTTTGCACGGGTCGATTTTATTCCGGCAGCCTATGTCACCATGACCCGTTACAGTGATAAATTTAATTGCTTGGTTGCCTACCCGCCGTTATCAATTGCCAATACCCTCGGTGAATATATCAGTTCACGCGGATTAAAACAATTGCGGATTGCTGAAACCGAAAAATATCCTCATGTAACCTATTTCTTTAACGGCGGCGAGCAACAGCCATTTGCCAACGAAACGCGGATTTTAATTGACTCACCCAAAGAGGTAGCAACCTATGACCTGAAGCCGGAAATGAGTTTGCCGCAAGTTGGCGAAAAATTGGTTGAAGCAATTAACTCGGATAATTATGATTTGATAATTACTAATTTTGCTAATGGTGATATGGTTGGACATACGGGGAAGCTAGATGCAGCAATTAAAGCGGTGGAAACTTTGGATAAATATGTTGGCGCCGCAGTAGAAGCCATGCGTAAAATGGGTGGTGAAGTTTTAATCGTCGCTGATCATGGCAACTGTGAAGAAATGTTTGACTATCAAAGCCAGCAACCGCATACCCAACATACGACTAACCTGGTGCCATGTATTTATATCGGGCGTCCGGCAAGTATTCGTGACAGTGGGTCATTACAGGATGTCGCACCGACCCTACTGGCAATGATGGGGATTGAACAACCAGTCGAGATGACCGGACAGTCGCTGTTGCAATTCAAATCTTAGGTTTAAAACATGACTTGTAACATAAAAATTTTGGCATTAATCGGCGCGGTAATCACCGCTCCGGTTTTTGCTGTTGAATCCAGTAATGCGCTGTCAAACAACATCAAAGATCTAACCGGTCAAATTAATCAAATTAATCAGGATTTGGCTGCCAAACAGCAAAAACAGCAACAAATTGCCGCAGCGCTTAAAGACTCGCAGTCGGCGATTACCAAATCGCAGGCATTGCTGGCAAAATTGAGAAAACAACGCGATGGCGATCTACAGCAACTACAACAATTAAGCGCGGCTATTCCGCAAATGGAATCTGCAACCCTACAGGCCAAAGCGTTGGTAACGCAATCAATCAATCAGATTTATAGCCAGATCAATAAAATCAACAGTCATCCTGACTCATTATTTGCCGCCAATTCCTCGCTGGATGATGAACGAAAAAAAATCTATTTAACTGAACTGCTCAAGGTTGAGCAGGGAAAATATCAACAGTTAAACCAAAAATTGCTGCAACTGCAAAACTTGAATTCCAAATTGCAAAGCGAAGTAACGAGACTGGACAAACAGCTAGGTGAAAAAAGCCAGCAACATCAGCAATTGGTGCAAACCACGCAAGAGAAAACCCAGCAGGTCATCGCCGTAAAACAGCAAATAGATCAGGAGAAAAAACAGTTAAACCATCTTAAACAGCGCCAAGCGCAGTTAAATAAATTATTAAAACAAATCGCCGATACTGAGCGCAAACAACAGCTGGCGGCAAAAAAAGCGGCCGCTGCTGCAGCTGCACAACAGAAGAAAATTGCCGCCGCTAATACCAGCAATAATTCCGCGGCGGGCAATGCTACAACTACGACACAGCAGCCACCGGTTGCGACCAAACCGATTAATAATGCTAACATCGATACCTCGGTTGAGGATAATTCGCCGTTTTTATCGCGCAAATTGGCGCGTCCGGTTAGCGGCAAAATTGTGGTTGGTTTTGGACAAATGCGTGACAGTGTTCGTAATAATGGTGTGCTGCTACAAACGACTGACAATTCACCGGTATTTGCGATGTCAAACGGAACGGTATTATTCAGCGGCGAATTACCGGGTTTTGGACAAATTATCGTGATTGATCATGGTGATAATTATACTTCGGTATATAGCGGAGTCTTGGCACAAGTAGCTAAAGGCAGCCGGGTAAAAACCGGGCAGCAAATTGCCAGCACCGGCAGTGAAAATAACCAACCAATGGGCGGCATATATATCGAATTGCGCCACTTGGGTAAACCGGTTAATCCGACCGCTGCGTTCAATTAGACCTGATTACGCAGCACTCCCATTTGTTTTTTGGGGGAGAAATTACATGCTGTTAATCAAATCTCAAGACTATACCACTGTGCAGAAATAGTTCATTGAAGAATTTTAATCGGCATTAGCGGTTTTATCTGAAGCTTCAAACATCTTGATGGGTGCCAAGGATATTTATCCACGGCACATAATTGCTACGGATGTCTTTGCCCGGATAATCGGTTTTTCCTCTGGTCGTAAAGCCAGCTATAATCCTAGGGATTCTTTAATAAACTTAAGTACTACCTCTTTGGCTTTGGTCTTAACATTATTGCTTTGTACCAAAAACAAATTTATCTGCGCACTAGCGATATATTCCGGCAGAATTGGAACCAAATTACGTCCAACTGCTAGTTCCGGTAAAATTGCCACAATTCCAAGCCCCTGTTGCGCCAGAGAAATAGCCGTTTCAAAAGTATCACAGGAAACACTGATATTTTGTCGTTCCAACTGAATATGATGTTGCTGTTGATCATGTTTATGGTAAAGAGAAAAATCAGTAATAATGGTATTATCAAATAATCGGGTTAATCCAATTAATTTATGCCTCCCCGGTAAGTCCGATACTGATACTGGACAACCATTTACTTGCAAATATTTATCACTCGCAAATAATTGCGCTTCCAGCATTTGAACTTTTTGGCGAACGTAATTAGCTCTTCCTGGGACGATGGTTGTTAAACCAATATCAAAATTCACCTCATGTCCCGATGGAGTAAAGTACGAATTAGTTAAATTAATCCGCAACTTGGGATATTTAGCTAGCAAAGCCGCAAATTTATCGGTAATAATGTAATCACGCATAGCATCGGCAATAACCACGGTAAGATTACCCGCAACCTCGGCTAAGCTATTGAAATCAGCTAGAACATCTTCGCTGTATTGAAAAATACTCCAAAACTGTTCCTTAAGATTTTCACCAGCCGTAGTTAATTCAAGACAATTCCGCCGATTCAAATTAAATAGTTTCACATGGAGCGAAGTCTCCAAAGCTCTTAGGCGCCGACTAATTGTCGAGGCATGAATACCATAAACTCGCGCCGCATCGGTAAAACTACCGGCGATAGCAACTTTAATAAACAGAAAAATATCATCTATCATAATCGATTAACCACCCATACTTAATAAAAAAGCAGCCCATCATGAGCTGCTTTTAAAAATGATCAAAATTAAATAGTTACCTGCTTAATTTTTAGATACATTAGCTCAGAATATTTTCAAACTCACGGGTTGCAGCCGACAACATTGCTAAATCCAGCTCTCGGTAGCTTTGCAATTCATCTTCCATCGCCCGGATTTTGGCAACTTTGCTCTGGTTGGCTTTAAACCAGCTAGCAGTATCCAGATTGCCCTGATCGGCAATTACTTTTTTGATCAAAATCGCATATAAGCCTACTACATCGGCAATCAGTGCCGAACGTGCCAACACCTGCCATTTATTATCCCGCGGCAAAGCAAACACGCTATTACGCAACCAATCAATTTGTAAATCCCGCCCGGCGGCAAAATAACTCCGTGCCACTTCTTCATAGCCAAAATTATTTTCCTGCGCGAGAGCCACGATACTCATCAATTGCGGCAAATAATTCGCCCGGGAAGCCAAAATTGCCACTTGTTGCGGCACGCCTTCACTGGCAAATTCACTCGCCAAAACCTGAACATCTTTATATTCAGCCGCAACAATCAGAGCATCCAAACTGGCAATCAATTCACCAACATATGGACGATAACGTTCAATAATTTCACTAACGCTATTTAAATCGGCAACATTCCGTAAAATCCAGCGACATAGGCGCTCAATGGCTTTTTCCATTCCGATAAACAACCGTACCTGCGTTTGCGCTTTAACCTGATTATCCAGCGCCTCAATGTCCGCAAAACGGCTATTGCCATCCAGTAGATTGTAGGCAATCCACCACGCCCGGACAATTTGTTCCAGTGGCATACTAAATTCATCGCTAAAGCGTGAAATAAACGTCATTCCGGCACGATTTACAACCAAATTCGCCAATTGATTGGCAATAATTTCCTTCCTGAGATAATGGCTGGTAATATAATCGGCATAATGTTCCTGTAGGTACTGCGGGAAATATGACAATAGCAAACCATCAAAATTATTATCGCTGACAATTGAAGAATGCAATAATTCGCGATCTAGCGACATCTTGGCATACGCCAAAACTACCGACATTTCCGGAACCGTCAAGCCCTCGCCATTTAAAGTACGGGCATTGATTTCTTTGTCATCCGGCAAAAATTCGACTTTACGGTCTAGCTCGCCGGCTTTTTCCAGCATCCGCATAAAATTACAATGATATGGGAAAGTATATTTAGCCCGATATTCAGCATTTTTTAGCGCCAGCGTCTGCAAATAATTATCGCGCAACACCAAATAACCAACTTCATCGGTCATGGATTCAAGGATTTGATTGCGCTCGGCGCTAGTCATTCCGGTTGCCTGCATCACTGCGGCAAAAAGAATCTTGATATTCACTTCATGGTCGGAACAATCAACCCCAGCCGAATTATCAATTGCATCGGTACAAATCAAACCGCCTTTTTTGGCAAATTCAATCCGCCCCAATTGGGTAGCACCCAAATTACCACCCTCGCCAATTACCTTAACTTGCAATTGATTGCCATTTACCCGCAGATTATCATTGGCCTTGTCTTTAACTTCTTCATTGCTTTGGCTTTCGGCTTTAATATAGGTTCCAATACCGCCGTTATACAATAAATCGGCTTTGGCTTGCAAAATCAAATGAATAAGCTCATCCGGCGCTAGCTCGTCGGCAGCAACACCCAGCCAGGCTTTCACTTCAGCCGACAATGGGATTGACTTGCTGGAACGCAGATAAATTCCACCACCGTGAGAAATCGTAGTTTGGTCATAATCGTCCCACGATGAGCGCGGTAAATTAAACATCCGCAGCCGTTCCTGATATGACACAGCCGTATCCGGATTAGGATCCAAGAAAATATGCTGATGATTGAACGCGGCGATCAATTTAATTTTTTCGGATAATAACATCCCATTACCAAACACATCTCCCATTAAATCACCAATCCCGATTACGGTAAAATCTTGGGTTTGGGTATTTAAACCCAGATGGCGGAAATGGCGTTTAACTGCTTCCCACGCACCTTTGGCGGTAATTCCCATTTTCTTGTGATCATAGCCGGCCGAACCACCGGAAGCAAACGCATCACCCAACCAAAAACCATATTTCTGTGACATTTCATTGGCGTAATCCGAGAATGTTGCGGTACCTTTATCCGCCGCCACCACTAGATACGGATCATCGCCATCATGGCAAATCGCCTGTGCCGGTTTAACTACTTTACCGTTAACCAAATTATCGGTAATATCCAACAAACCGGAAATAAATTCTTTATAACACTTCACACCTTCAGCTAAATAAGCTTCACGATTGCTAATTGGCGGAAGTTTTTTACAGACAAAACCGCCCTTAGAGCCGGTTGGCACAATTACTGAATTTTTGACCATTTGCGCTTTAACCAAACCCAAGACCTCGGTACGGAAATCTTCATTGCGGTCACTCCAGCGTAATCCACCGCGGGCAACCTTACCTCCGCGTAAATGAATTGCTTCAAACCAGCGTGAATAAACAAAAATTTCGCGGAACGGCACTGGTTTCGGTAAATTTAACACCTGAGCTGAATCCAGTTTGAATGAAATATAGCGTTTATGTGCACCATCATCCAGCGTTTGAAAATAGTTGGTTCTAAGCATTGCCCGCACCACCGATGTTGCTGCCCGTAATATTTGATCTTCGGCAATATTTTCAATTTTGCTTAATTCTTTTTCCAAGGCTTTTTCGGCACGAGCTTCACCGTCTTTATTATGATGATTCAAACAAAATTTCGCGGCAAACAAGCCAAATAATTCATGCACAAACTGTGGATTTCTCACCAAGGTATCATTCATATAACTCAATGAAAAATTAAGATTGGTCTGCACCAGATAATGCACAACTGCACGGATTAATGCAACCTGACGATGTCCAAGTCCGCTTAACAAAACCAATTTATTCAAGGCATCATTTTCAATTTCACGCTTGAACGCTGCCACCAAGGCTTTTTTCAATTTTTCCTGTAATTCACCATCCGCAATTTTAGCTAAAGTAGCTTCCGGTACCTGCACCCCAAAATCGCAAACATGCACGCTGTCGCCATTGGCTAAATTGACGATAAACGGATTTTCGTCGATTAATTTAAAACCAAAATTTTCGATTGTCGGTAAACCACGGGACAGGCTGATCATCGCATTATAGCGGAACATTTTTATTTGCCAGATATTATTTAATGGCGATTTTCCAACGTGAATATCAACTGCATACTGATTGCTTGGCGATAATTTATTCATCAATGCTACATCAATTTCCGACTGAGCCTCACCATTATGATTGACATAATCGGAAGTCAAATTTTCAACCGTAATATTATTCATAAAATCTCCTGATTCTAAAATAGTTTTTGATTAATTTTTAATAACTGCAAAATTTCCAGTGTCGCATAACTCCAGATAATATCGGCACCAGCGCGTTTAAATCCCAGCATGGTTTCAATTAATGTCGTTTCATAATCCAACCAACCGTTTTGCGCAGCAGCTTTTAGCATCGCATATTCACCGCTGACATGATAAACCGCAGTGGGAAATTTAAATTGTTCTTTGACCCGATAGACAATATCCAAATACGGTAACCCCGGCTTAACCATCACAATGTCAGCACCCTCGGCAATATCCACGGCAACTTCCCGTAAAGCTTCATTACCATTGGCAGGGTGCATCTGATAAGTAAACTTATCAGCTTTTCCCAGATTGGCACTGGAACCAACCGCATCGCGGAATGGTCCGTAATATTTGGAAGCATATTTTGCCGAATACGCCATGATACCAGTATTGCTAAAACCATTTTGCTCCAGACTCTGACGGATTAAACCAATCCGCCCATCCATCATATCTGACGGACAAACAAAATCAGCTCCGGCGGAGGCATGGCATAATGCCTGTTTGATTAGAATTTCATTGGTAATATCGTTTAACACATAACCATGATCATCGATAATACCATCCTGACCATGACTGGTGTACGGATCAAGTGCAATATCAGTAAATACCCCGAGTTGCGGAAAACGCTGTTTTATCTGGCGAACTGCCTGTGGTAATAAACCATCCGGATCATAACTTCCACTGGCTAAATTATCTTTAGCTCCTTCAATTACCGGAAATAATGCTAGGCCTTGCAAACCTAATTCGACGCCGATGATTAATTCTGCCAATAGCACATCAATACTCATCCGGTATTGTCCGGGTAACGAAGTAATTGCTTCCTTACGATTTTCCCCTGCGACAATAAAGACCGGATAAATAAAATCATTACGACTGAGATGGTTTTCTTGGGTTAGATTGCGAATATAGGCGGCCTGACGATTACGGCGCGGACGAGAATACGGATAAGAAGAAATAATCATTAATTATCCTATTTATTAAGTAATGTCATGCACGATGTTTTAATCGTGATTAACGAAAATTATAGTTAGCTACACGAAACCCCGCTTACAAAAATCAAATATTACAACTATATTTGATCAAGCGGGGTTTCGACCAGTAAAATTTTTATTTATACTCTAAAATAGCAAAGACATCAAAGCCTTGTTCTTTAATTAGCTTGCTACCATTGAGATAGAGCAAATCACTGACAACCGCACATTCGGCGACTTTAGCGCCAAGTTCGGTGATCAACGAACACGCGGCTAGCATGGTGCCACCAGTTGCGATCAAATCATCAATTACCAACACATTATCACCTTTTTGTACGGCATCGATGTGCATTTCAACGGTGTTAATGTCACCATACTCTAGAGTATAACTCTTGGAAACTGTAGTATAGGGTAATTTACCTTTTTTGCGAATCGGCACAAAACCAATTCCCAATTCATAAGCAACAATTGGTCCAAAAATAAACCCGCGCGCATCCAATCCAGCAACCACTGTAATTCCTTTACCACGATAGCGTTCGACCATTAAATCAACTACCGCACGAAAAGCATCCGGATCTTTTAATAAAGTTGAAATATCGCGAAACATTACCCCTGGTTCCGGCCAATTGGGAATATCACGAATGGCATTACGAATCAGTGACAGAGTCTCGGCATTCATTAGGTTCATAGATAATCCTTAGGCTAAATTTAATATTTGTTTAACAATCGCAACCGATTCGTCACAACGCCGTTTTATTTCGGCAAAATCATGTGCGGCAATCAATTTAGCTTCAACAATTGAAGACATTCCGGCAGCAAAAATATTGGCTAACTGCACGTACTTACCGACATTGGCATTACTGATTCCACCGGTTGGGCAAAATTTCACATCCGGAAATACTGACGATAAAGATTTAATTACTTCATAGGCATTGTACGGTTCAGCTGGGAAAAACTTCAGATACTTAACATCATGATCGGCACAATCCATAACCTGTGATGGCGTCACGACACCGGGGATATAACGAACGTGCTTCGGACCGCGACTAGCCGCACTTAGCAATTCGTTGGTAACTCCCGGCGAAATAATATATTCGGCACCGGCATTACAAGCATCAACATAATCGGCCGCAGTACGGATAGTACCGGCGCCAACCAGCATTTGCGGCACTTCTTTGGCAACTTTTTCAATGATTTTACGGGCATTTTCAGTCCGCAACGTAATTTCCATGGTATTAATGCCACTTGAGAGCAGGGTTTCTGCCAGCGGAATTGCCGCATTAATATCATTAATAACAACTACCGGAACGATCCGGTTTACTGTAAAAATATCCTCAATTTTTTTCATAATTTATTTCTTTCCTCGAAAATTAACGTACTTTTAGTTCATTGGCTTTTTTGGCTAACCTAACCATTTGTTCCGCATATTGCTGTAACTTAGCAAAATCACCGGTGGCAATTATGTCCATTGTCTCAAACGAAGATACACCGACCGATAATACATTTGGTAACGACAGATATTTATCAATATCATCGTGACTAAAGGTTGCACCGCCATGAACCGCAAAAGCCACCGTCGGGAAACTGCGACCGTATAGTTGCAATAGATTGTAACCATCAAAATATTCAGCCGGATAAAAATTCAATACATCAAATCCGCGGGTATAGGCATCCATCACTTCGGAAGGAGTAACTACGCCCGGCAAAAAATGGGCATTGTTATAGCGGGTCCGCGCAGCATTGAATAATTCAGGAGTCGAACCCGGGGACGAGATATATTTAGCGCCAGCCAGACTTGCCGACATAAAATCAGCCGAGTTAAACACAAACCCAGCACCAACGGTCAATTCCGGAACCTCGTTTGCCAATATTCGGACAATATCAAAACTGACACGATCAATTATCCGAATCGTGGCAACATCAATCCCACCGGCTAATAATGCTTCGGCTACCGGTTTGGCGAGCTTGACATCGCGAATGACCAATGACGGAACCACCCGCTTAGTACCCGCTTCCAAATCAAATATCTGCTCCAATGTTTTCATAACCCGTTCATCCTAAAATGTAATTACTTCACCCGTATAATGACCTGGACATGTAATTGCCGGAATACAAAGCAAAAACTAGGCACAAGGCGACGATGTGTACAATAAAAGTACATAAGGAGCCTTGCAACGACGTTATTGCGAAGTAGTCCGAGAATTATCCTAAAATAAGGTTGCACCCTGCTCTGATTCACTCAAATTATGGCGCAAATGATTGAATAGTTCCCGTCCATAACCAATCCGGTTGGCACTTAAATCGGCAATCACCAGTTCTCGTGCTGCCAATTCATCCGCCGGCACGTGCAATTCCAAAATACCATTTTCCAAATCCAGTTCAATAATATCACCAGTCTGAACTTTCGCCAAATTTCCACCGGCAAGCGCTTCAGGAGTTAAATGAATTGCATTCGGAACTTTACCGGAAGCACCCGACATCCGTCCATCGGTCACCAATGCCACTTTATAGCCTTGATCCTGTAACGATGCTAAAGCTGGGGTTAGTGCATGCAATTCCGGCATACCATTAGCGCGCGGACCTTGATATTTAAGCACGACAATCACATCACAGTTCAGTTGACCGCTCTTATAGGCTGCCAAGACATCTTCCTGCGAATGGAATACTTGCGCTGGTGCTTTTACATAGCGATGTTCCGCGGCAATTGCCGAAATTTTGGTCACTGAGCGCCCCAGATTACCAGTCAACAAGCGCACACCACCCTCTGGGCTGAATGGTTCGGCAATATCCCGAACAATTTCACGGTTGCTATTGACTGCAGGAGTCCAGCTTAATTTATCGTCGTTCAACTGCGGCGTGGTAGCATAAGCATCCAAGCCATCACCAACCACGGTTTTAACATCATTGTGCAAAAAGCCGCCTTTTAAAAGCTGGGACATAACATAGGTCATCCCACCGGCTTCATGGAATTGATTTACATCATAAGCACTATTCGGATAAACTTTAGCAATCAACGGCACCGCTTGCGACAATTCATTAAAATCATCCCAAGTTACGTTGATCCCTGCCGCATGGGCAATTGCCGGAATATGCAGGGTATGATTAGTTGAGCCGCCGGTAGCCAATAAGGCAACAATACCATTTACGATACTTTTTTCACTGACGATTTCGCACAACGGCGTAAAATTTCCTCGTTGCGCAGTGTTTTGAATAATCTGGGTTGCCGCTGCATCGGTCAACTTATGCCGTAATGGTGTATTGGGCGCAACAAAGGCGCTGCCTGGAATATGTAAACCCATTGCTTCCATTAGCATTTGATTGGTATTGGCAGTCCCGAAGAATGTACAGGTACCCGGTGCGTGATAGGATTTAAATTCCGATTCCATCAGTGCGTCTTTACCGACTTTGCCTTCGGCAAATAATTTACGGGTTTCAGCCTTTTCTTTATTGGAAATTCCGCTAGGCATTGGACCGCTGGGTACAAAAATTGTCGGCAAGTAACCATAGCTAAGCGCGCCAATTAACAGTCCCGGTACAATCTTGTCACAAATTCCTAAGCACATTACACCGTCAAAAACATTATGCGACAATGAAATTGCCGTCGCCATCGCAATCACTTCCCGTGACAACAAAGACAACTCCATTCCGACCTGTCCCTGCGTAACCCCATCACACATCGCCGGAACGCCACCAGCAACCTGTGCGGTAGCACCGGTTTGGTTAATCACCGCTTTTAATTGTTCCGGATAACGATAATACGGCTGATGAGCAGATAGCATATCATTGTAGGCGGTAACAATCCCAATATTTGGAGCATCAATTTGTTTTAAGCGAATTTTCACCTTATCATCTTCAGCCGCAGCCACATGCGCCAAATTGGTACATGCTAACTGTTCGCGTTGAACTTTCTTGCCATAATGTTCTTTCATCCGTGCCAAATAAGCACTCCGGGTTTCACGACTCCGTTCAATAATTCGATTAGTAACCTGCTCTACAACTTTATTTAACATAATTTTCACCTACTATTCGGTTAAGCAACCCCCCGTTGCCACAGCGGCAATGAGCGCAAGTCGCAATCAACATTTTAAAATAACGTGATATTATACTACTATTTACCAAACGCAGAATAGTTAGCTTTGCTGCACTGCAAATAAATTCCAGTCGAAGTAGTTATTGTTTAGAATATTTTTGTAATACTTGCTCACAACCGGATTTAGTGCGCGAATTTTTCTCGCACAGCGACATGGCTGCATTAATTGAACCCAACTCCCCTTGTTGATAGGCTGATGTTCCGCGACCAATTGAATAGTCGTTGGGCTTGATAGTAGAAGAAAAGGAAGTTAGTTGTGGTGGCTGATTCATAGCATTTAGCTCATGATTCTCGCTGGAATTAAGTTGTGCTCCCAATTTAGAAACATCATTGGAGCTACCCAGCTCGACTGGTACAGCTTGAGTGGTAATTTGCTGCTGCTCGGCTTGCTCGATGGTTAACTGTTTATCGGTAGTAGTCTGCAAAACCTGCCGCGCGGTATCAAATTCCGCATCCAGATCCGGCGCTGGCGGTGAATCGGCAGAGGCTACACGGGCAATACACCATAAACAGCTTAACAGCATCGCCCGCCGAGAATTATTTGCTAAGCTCATCATCGCCGCGACCTAATACGCAAACTCAATACTAAACTGCCGCGACCAACTGCTATTAGCCGCCACGGTTTCAATTGCCGCTTTGCCATTGACTTCACCGTTAAAACCTAGCATATCGCTATGTCCACACCATGGTTCGATACAAACATACGGCGCACCGGGTTTTGACCATAATCCCAACCACGGAAAGCCATTTAACGAAACTTTCACCGCCCGGGATGAATTTTTTTCGCGTAAAATAATCTGCTCGCTGCTATAGCCAGTATAAACAATGGCATCCTTGGCAAAAGTATCTGTCGATAATTCAATTGTTTTCAACGATACTGCGGTAGTTTTACCGGTAAAGAACGCTGCAGAAGTAATTTCATGACGGGTTAGATGTTCTTCATGCTCAAACTCAATCACATAATCGCTAAATTGATGTTCACCATCAAACGGACAGGCAAACGCCGGATGGGCACCAACACTAAAATAAGCAGTTTCGCCGCCCAGATTTTCTACTTGGTAGCGTGTCAGCAATTGTGTCTCAATTAATTCATAGCTAACCAAGAACCGTAAATTAAACGGGTAATTGCAACCGTCGCTGTGATTAGTGATAATTGCCAGCGTTACTGCCGACTCCGATTGACTCTCTATCGAAAATAAAGCATTGCGGGCAAATCCATGATTACCCTGCGGATAACCTTTGCCATGCCACAATACCTGATTATCGCTGGTTTTGCCAACCACCGGAAATAAAACCGGCGAAACACCAGCCCATACCGCGACATCACCACTCCACATGTATTCATGGTGATTATTAATATTTTTGACACTTCTTACTTCCGCACCGCGCAAAGCGATAGTTGCTTGTAATTGTTCATTCCTGATTATTAGCTGTTCCATTTAATGCCCTTTTATATATCATGACTATCATTAAATTTTTTGACCTGTGTCAGTGAACTTTCCGCCAGATAGCCGCCGCCTAATACCTGATAAAGATTGACAATACTATTCATTTGCTGCATTTTGACTTGATTGAGATTGGCCGCGGCATAATCAATATTTAACTTCATCCCAACCGTATCGGAATAAGCCGCTGAACCCTGCTGATATTGAATCATTGCCAGACGGTATAAATCCTGAGCTTTACTCATTGCCACTTGCTGCTGCGATTCAATTTTATTCAGACTGTCATTATTGGATAAACCATTATCGACTTGCGAGAACGCACTGCGTACCGTTTGTACGTAATTGTAGTAGGTCGAATAATAGCCAGCTTTGGCCTTATCTTCTTCGGCATACAAGCCCATATTGAATAACGGCATTCCCGCCGCTAATTGTCCCATCCAGAAATCGCCACCGGCATTAAATAGATTGCTTAACTGCACCGAACCCTGACCCAACATTCCGGTTAAGTTGATGGTCGGAAAAAACATTGCAGTAACCGCGCCGATATTGGCATTGGCAACCTGCAACTGGTATTCAGCCGCCATTACATCCGGGCGGGTTTTAAGCACATCCGACGGTAAATTTACTGGAATTATGCCTTTGGTGCTAATCTCGTTAAAATTACGTACGGTCTTGATTTTGCCGGGATTATTGTTGGTTAATACCTGCAAGGCATTTTCAGTCTGGGTTATGGCATCCTGAATACTCGGAATTTTAGCCTGTAAGCCAGCAATGTACTGATCAATTCCGGTTAGATTAAATTCGGAAGCGCTCCCGTTTTGATATTGAATCAAATTATATTTACGCATTTCCTTAGCATCACTCAACAATTGCTGTTGCAAAATCAATTGTTGTTTTAGTCCCAGCAAATAGAAATAACTGCCGGCAACCTGTGAAATCACCCCCAGTCGAACCGCATTTTTGGCTTGTTGCTGCATGGCTAAATTGGCTTTGGCGATTTGCCCCTGCTTAATTTCTTCAAAAACATTCAAGGTGTAGGTTGGCATAAAACCAGCACCATAACCGCTAAAATTTTGCGGATTATTTGTCTGCATCCCACTGAGTTGCGGATTAGCACTCAGGTTCTGAAAACCCGGGTTAAAAGATTGTCCGGTAAATCCAGCACCACCAATATTAACCATCGGTAACCATGCCATGTTAGCTTTACTCAGCGAGGCTTGCGCCTGCAGTACATTACCCATCGCAATTTGCAAATTGTTATTGTTGGTTAAAGCACTTTCAATCAACTGGTTCAATACCGGATCGTTAAACTTACGCCACCAGGCCTGCTCAGCCAAGTTGACACTTTCAGTTTTAGTTGTCGCAGATGAATTATTCCAATTAGTCGGCGCAGTAACCACCGGCTTTTCATAGCTCGGACCAAGCAGTCCACAACCACTTAATAAAACCACCAGCGAGGTCAGTAATAAAGAATTCTTGTTCATAAATTGTACCTTACTTGGTAGTATCAACGGTTACATTACTGCTGGCACCGACCCGCAGTGGAAAATTCGGATCATCCTGCAATGCCACCCGTACCGTAAAGCGCTGAGTGACTTTCACCCAATTTCCGGTAGCGTTTTCTGCCGGTAATAATGAGAACGTATTGCCACTGGCATGACTGATACTTTGTACTGTTCCATGATATTTATGATTATACATATCCAATTCAATATCCGCAGACTGCCCAGCCTTAATCCGTTTCAGTTGAGTTTCTTTAAAGTTAACATCAATCCACCACTCACTATTGTCAACCAATCCAAATAGTTTTTGCCCAGCCTGTACCAATTCACCTGTTTGCAAATTTATATCGGTAACATAACCGTTCACTGATGCCCGAAGTTCGGTATAACCGGTATCATTTTTGGCATTAACAATTCCAGTTTTTGCTAAATCAATCTGCGTCATCATTGCCTGATATTGGGTTTTAGACTGAGCCAAAGCTACGTTAGCCTGATCTAAAACTTGCTTTGCTGCAGTGGCCTGATTGGCATATTTTTGCATATCCTGCAATGAACCAGCTTTTTGATCATATAAATTGCTGTAACGGACTGCCAATTGCTCAGCAAACTCATAATCTGATTTAGCCTTTGCTACGCCCGCTTCAGCAGTTAAAATTTGTTGCTTGGCGGTTTCCGATTGCTGTAACGCGTAAGCATGATTTTGTTTAGCTTTAGTTAATGCCACATCATAATCTTGTGGATTAATCGTAACCAATAAATCCCCCTTATGCACCAATTGATTTTCTTTAACATAGACATGCTCAACGTAGCCACCAACCTTAGGTGCGACATTGATTAAATTGGCATTGACATAGGCATTATCGGTACTGGGATAAATTTGATTGTATTCATAATAACCATAAACACCAACCGCCGCCAATACTACAATCCCAATCCCAATAAATAAATGTTTATTACTTTTCTTTTTTTCAACATTTGAAATATTTTCATCACTCATTTTTTTTCCTTTTAAAATTTTTAATATTCCTGATTTCGGTTTAATCCAGATGAACTGGAGCGCCAACTTTAGGGCGTTTCATTAAAAATGGCAGCCAACAGATAAAGATAATTCCCAGTGCAAAGATATAAAATGAATCAAGATAACTTACCAATGACCCCTGACTCATTACCTGTAGTTGGGCGACCATTACCTTGCCCTGCTCGCTAACCCCTGGTAGATGTTGTGACCACACTTGAAAACCGCGATCATAAGGTGAGATATGCGCCCCCATATCATGATAGGTTACCTGCATTTGATGAGAAACGATGGTTGAGGCAACCGAGGTTCCGATCGAGGTTGAGAAATTCCTGAAAAAATTAAACAATCCAGAAACATCGCCATTCATTTCCTTGGGAACATCGATAAAAACTATCTGCATCAATGGTACAAAGAATGACATCATCCCCACCCCCTGAATCAGCAGCGAAACAATAATGTAACTTTCAGAAACTGCGGGACCATAGCTTGAGAGCATGTAGCAACCGGTAGCAAAACTTAGTATCCCAAAACACATGATTTTGCGAGGGTCAATTTTACCCATTAATTTTGCAACAAAGATTGCGGTAACGAATGCAGCCATTCCACGCGGAGCAGATATAATACCGGCAGTATCAACCGGATAACCATAGCTTTGTTGTAACAATGTCGGAAAATAGGTTAGTGTTCCAGATGCCATGAGCATATATAAAAACAACGTTGCACAGCACAAAACAAAGTTGAAATTTTTAAAAATCTTGAAGTTAACTACTGATTTACCCAATAGCCCGCGCCAGATAAAAAAACCGATTAGTACCAATGCAATGACCAATACAATTATCATCTCCATTGAATCAAACCAGTTATTGGTATTACCCTCATCAATGAAATATTCCAGACAGCCAACACCTAATGCCATAAAGGCAAAACTGATATAATCAATATTTACTTTTTCAAGGATTTCCTGCTTCATATACATGAGGATCAGCACAAATCCAGCAATACAAATCGGAACATTGACATAAAAGCACCAGCGCCAATTTAAATTCTCGGATAGAACTCCACCAAAAATCGGACCAATAATTGGCCCCAAAACCACACAGAGACTATAAAAAGTCATGATTTTGGGCTGTTCTTGTTGGGTGAAATTTTTAGAAATGTAAGACTGGGCAATTGACGGCAAAAAAGCACCACCCACCCCCTGCATCAAACGAAACATAATCATTTCATTTAAGGAGGTTGACATCCCACATAAAACTGAGGAAATACCAAAAATCAAGGCCGAGACCAGAACCACATTTTTCATACCGAACTTGCGAGTCACCAGACCGGTTAGCGGGATACACACTGCCGCCGCCACAATGTAACTGGTCATGGTCAATGAGACTTCACTTAAATTGGCATTCAGCGATCCCATGATATTAGGAATTGCTACCGAAACAATGGTTAAATCAACGATTTCCGCCAATGCCAGCAAACTAACCGCATAAGCGACAATAGTTCGATGCTGCAGCCAAAAACTGCGCGATTCATCACCTGCAAATTCATTCATTGTGTTGTACTTTTCTTGTGATTATACCCAATTA
>CAZATM010000119.1:0-18023 GCA_964488065.1 uncultured Neisseria sp. | reverse complement strand
CCCTCGGCATGGGGTTGCGGTTGAATCCGGTGAACGCCATGTTGTTTATTTCCGCGCCGGTAAAGAGTTGCGGGAACGAGTAGATGTTTTTAACAAATAATACTCACTGAAATAAAAAGCCTCATAGTTTATACTATGAGGCTTTTTATTGGCATCGGGTGTAATAATTAACAATTTAAATAAATCCGACCAAATAGCCGTTAACTTGGGTGTGTTTTTATGCTATACTTTCAATCACGAATTTTTGGCTTTAACCATAACGAATTGATAGCACTGCAATCAATTTACTAAGGAGCACTCAAATGAGCGGAGTTAGAATAATTAGCCGGCAAATTAAATGGCTGTTGTATTTTTTTGCAACAGTAATTTCGCTGGTAGCATGTAGTGGTGGTGGCGGTAGTGGCGGTTCTTCACCGACTCCCGCTGGTTCTGGGCAATTAACTTTTACCCCCGCTGGAGCTATTCAGGTAACTCAAGGTAGCCTTCGCCATATTCTGTTTACTTTACAAAATAGCAGCGGTGTAATTAATCAGGTAGTAAATTTTACTAGCTCAAATCCCAATATTGCCTCGGTGGCTCCAGCTTCTTGTCAAGTTTCCAGCGGTACGGTTGAACAATCAAGCTGTGTGGTAACCATCCATGGTTTACAAAATGGTAGTGTTAGTATTTCGGCAATCTCTGCCGGTTACCCAACTTTAACTGTTCCGAGTCAAGTTGGTGAATCAGTAGTCTATGGGCAGTTAAGGATTGTTGGGCAGGGTGAAAGTTCTTCATATACCGCTCTTTATCCATTATTGGAGTCAGCTCCGCATAAAATTTATCTGGTTGCCGAATTAGTTGGTAGCTCGGGAATTAGTGGTGATAACCCACTTTATGTTAACCTTTCCGAGTCGCCAGCGGCCTGCAGCGGTAATGGTTGTACTTTTGGCTTTATTCCGGGGATTGATACTCAACAATGCTCACTAAGTACCGAAAATCCAACTTGCAATATTCAGGGAACTCTCTATTCCAATACCAATGTTGCAACGGTTTTAAATCCGGTTGGCAGCTTAAATACTGATTATTCGGGTATTCCGGTTAATATTATTGGGGCGAGTAGTCCTGAAAGCGGCAAAATTATTTTGAGCACCCAGCATACTGCTGTTGCCAAAGATACTATTTTTGCCGGACTGAATGCACCGTTATTCGTTAATTGGACTGGATTTAATGGTGTTGCCGAATCTTTGACCTTAACCCTTAGCAGCAATAACAGCAATCTGCAGTTTTATCAATATAATCCCGGCGGAGCAGCAACAACTAGCCAAACCGCAACCTGTACGATTATGGCATCCGCGCCCAATTGCGGACTGGGAGTCATTGCTTCACAAAATGGAACTTATCAAATTCAAGTTTCTTCGGTGGTGGTAAATCCCGGTGCTGTTACGGCAGCTATTCCGACGTTGAGTAATTCGCCACTGACGATAACTGTGGTTTCGCCATCTGCAACCGGTAGGACGATTACTTTTGTTAATAGTTCACGAGATAAGGTTCAGCTTGGGTTTACCAGTGGATCGGCAATGTCATTCATTAATCCATTACAAAGTACTACCGGTGGTGGTTTTGATGAACGCTTGCCGCCTGGTGCCGGTTCGATGTGCGGACCAAGTAATCCGCAAGCTGCATGTCCGATCGGTGCAACTTGTGCTCAGGGTGGGGCGAACCCAAGCGAAAGTTCGACCTATTTCTGTTTCTGGAGTCCTCTGGTCGTTGCCAGCGGAGCACAACAGCTGGAAAGTGGTCAACAGGCAACGGTGTTTATCAGTAATTCAAGCGGTATTACCAGCGGAACTCAGCAAATTCAGTGGTCAGGTAATTATCATGTTGATAAATGTCCCGCTGGTGTATGTCCAACTTTGGAAAGTAATGTCGGCACTGGACCAACTTATCCGGCAGTAACCTTGGCGGAAGTTACTTATCAGTATCGTCCGGTTGATTATTATGATGTCTCAATTATTAATGGTGTCAATTATGCTTTGACTTTTGGGCCAACTAATAGTGCTCTTATCAGTGCTAATGATGCTTATACTTGCGGACAAGCAGGTTCATTTAGTCCACAAAATGGTGGCTGGAGCTACAATAACCAGACAACAGCAGGGCTACCGGCTAGTAATTGGCTCTTTACCCCAGCTGAATCGTCAGTGGTTGGTGGATTGGTCGCCGGTGATACGCCAGCATCTTATTTTGCGGTAGTTGAATCGGCTGGAGTAAATTACGGAACTTGTAATACCACCGGCAGCGGCTGTAATACCGGCGCAACCTGTGGCTGGGAATACTCGCAGGTGGCAAGCGGAACTTATACATTTGCCGCTTCACAACGAATTTGCGGTAAATTTGTTTCATGGGCAACTGCCAACCAGATCTATGGTTGGAATGAAACGACAACCAACGTCGCACCGTTTAATTTGTCAACCGCCTTTAGCGTTAGTCCATCATATCAAGGCGTTAGCTCGATTACAGTTGGTAATTATCAGCTCTGTAATAATAACACTTATAGTGCCTATGGAACCCAACCAATAAATCCAAATGGTGGTGCGCCGGTAACTACCACTATGGCGTGTGGCGGGGTGAATTGGAATAATGTTAATAACCAAAGTTACGGTGTTACCCGTCCATCTGGTCCAGCAGTAACGGTAAATAGTGATTGGATGGCGCAGGCATTGCCAACCATTATCTGGTTAAAGCAAGCTTGTCCGACATGTTACACTTTTCCGTATGATGATTTTGCCTCGACTTTTACCTGCAGCAATTCAACGGGTAGTGCGGTAAATACTACCAACTACACTATTACTATCAATAACCTATCTAATGCCCAGTAATCGCTGGCGTACATAATAAAAACACCCCATCGTACAAGATGGGGTGTTTTTTTAACGAATTGCTAATTAAAGCGCGGGGTAATTGGTACCCAACCATCGGAAGTTTGTCCTAAATAAATTGTGGCAGTTTTATCTGGCGTGTTTAATTGTGAAGGAATGTCCGGAAAGGCAGCTTTGATTTCTGGTTTATTGATCCAGTCGGCAACATTACTATATTTAAACTGATAGTGAACTGTGACCTGCTTTTGTCCACTGATAGTGTGTTCGGTGGTGCTGATTATGCTTTCTACCTGCGGCTGAGCGTAACAGAGAATGTTTTGGGTTTTATCGCCCGGCAGATTGCCGGCCGGTTTATCTTGGACGGTTTTTTGTCCGGCATCGGTTAGATTATATAAATTGGCAACAAAAATCGTATTGGCTATTGGTGTTTTATCACTTGGATTGAGCGCCGGAATATTTTTGCTGGTTTTGGTTAGTAATCCGGCTTTGACAAGTGCCTCAAGACGACCATTGTTGAAACGCGTAAAATTATCAATTGCTCCGTTACGACCATTGGTCAGTTGATCAATTACCACCACCGCATTTTTTTGCTTTAATAAATCCAAGGTCTGATTATCTAAACCATACGGAGCAAACATTGTTGATGATACGCTCAGGCACAAGCTTTGCGTGGTAAGGTTTTTATTGATGGCTGATTCAATCTGACTTTGTTGGCTGCAGCCGGCAATTATTAATAGCGAGCTGGTGGCGGTTAAGAGTAGGGCTTTTTTCATAATCTTCCTTTACATATAGATGACTAATGCAACTATGTTTTTTATAGTTGCAGTTATTTAAACCGGCATTATTTTACCGCATAAGCCTTAAATAAGCAATCTTGACTTATTTGGGCTAAACCCACCCGATAAATTTATCACCCAGGGGCTAATTGCTTGAAACCACGCTGCCGCAAGGGCGTAGCGGCGGCGGCTCCCGTAACTTACCCAGGTTAGATTGTCGCGAAATCCAACAGCAGCTAAAAAAAACAAGCTAATCAGGGCTAATTGCTTGACTGGGTCAAAAAATATCCGCTATAATTCGGTCTTGCTAGGGTTGCAATATGAATTAAGTACGGTCGCCTTTTGTTTTGTAAAAACAGATGGAGAGACAATAAAAAAATTGGCGTTACCGGCTGTTTTTATGTTAAACTACCCCCAGTGTTGTTACATTTAGGTGTGCTTTTTTATGTAACATGTTGATACACTTTCATTTTGTTAACTATAGAGTTATTTTTCAGAGAGGACTCTTTTATATGAAAAAAACTAATCTTAAAGTTTTATTGGTTGCATTGAGCTCAGTTTTTGCGCTGGCAGCTTGTAATAGCGGAAGCAGCAGCAATCCGTCGCCAGCTCCATCGCCGTCACCAACTGTTATGCCTACGACGACGCCGTCTCCAACTCCATCTCCAGTTCCTCCAGTAACAACTGAGTCTGGGATTTATGTTCAAGGTACTGGTTTTACCTATACATTCTCTACAGCGCCTTCAAAAGGTACTTGGTATCAGTATACCACAGCAGCTGCCACTGGAAATAATTTTGATGTGGCTGTTACTTCAGGTGGTATCTTGTCACTTAATGCAGGTGGTTTCTTATATTTATCTACTAATGGTTCATCTTTCACTCAGTTGAACACGACTGCGTTGACTACCCCTGTAGTACAAGGTTCAACTCAGATTATTACTGGCGGCACTAACTCAGTAGTATTTACGCCAACAGCAGCTGCTGCTACATCTCAAATCGTTGCGGTTACTCCAGCTGGTGTGGTTACCCAAGCTCCTACGTTTACCAATTCAGATGGCACTACAACAGCGCCGACGTTGACTGCTACTTCAGTGATTACTGAATTTGGTGGAACATATTATTTATTCTTGACTAATCAAACAGCGGCTACAGCTAACACAGTTTATACTTCAACTGATGGTAAAACATGGGTTTATGCTGCGGCTCCAACTGCCAATATTCTTGCCAATACAATTACTAAAATTGGTAGTACCTACTATGCGGTTACCTCTACCGGTACAGTAGTTAGTGGAACTAGTCCAATTGCGTTAACTACTGCGACAAATTTGACTTCAAACGGTGGTACTAATAATGATATCAATGGTTCTGCTGATGGATTGTTTACTGATGGAACGAATTTATATGTTCATACATCTGCAGCTGTTAATGGTGGCGCTATGTTCTACTTTGGTAATGGTGTTACTCAACAAGCTTCAGCTCAAGGTACTTTAGCTAACTTCCCTGTCGGTGATAGCTTGATGTTTGTTGGTTCGACTGTTTATGAGTATACTCCAGATGGTACATTTGCCTCATTAGCAACTGTTAAACCAGTTACCCAAAGCGGTACTGTTTTAACTCCTGGTACTGCAGCTTCAGTAACTGGTGATACTTTCGCAGTTAGTGGTTCTAACTTAATCGTGGCTAACCCGAAAGTTGGTGCCGCTGCTCGTACAGCTGGTGGTGTTGATGTAGTTTCTGCTGTATCATCAACTGGTGTTAGTACTTATTCAGCTCTACCGGTTAATACTACTGGTGTTGGTTTTGCTGGAACGCCTAGCAACTATATGATGATTGGTGCCAATGGTGCTGCGGTATTAAACAGCGGTACTACTTTAGTGCCGGTTGCAACAGTTTTGAATAATTCAGCGGCTGGAACAGCAACTGCTGTTACAGTTCAAGCAGTTACTGGAACTCCTGCTCATGGTGCTTTATTCTCAAATGGTACCAGCTATCTTGCAAATACTTCGACTGGTATTGCGGTATCTAGTGGTATTGGTGCTGATTTGACTTGGACATTTATGCCTACAGCTAGCCTTCCTGCAGCTGTTACTGATGTCCAAGTTGCTAATGGTTCTTACTTTATTACCGCCGGTGGTAAAGTTTACCAAACTGCAACTCCTGCGACAGTATCTACTTGGGTTGAAACTACATTACCTTATTCACTTCGGACCTATAAATATTGGGATGGAGCATATTATGTGTTAAATTCAACTGCAGGAAGCAATATGAATGTTGGAGTGTTTGATCCAGCTACTGGTCAAACTCAATACTTCAATAATGTATTGCCGCAACCATATTCAGTTAATGGTAATATTGGTTACAATGGTACTGAATATGCTCAGCTTCAAGCTTCAACAGCAAATGTTTGGACATCTTCTAGTTTAACTGGTGGACGTAGCGGATGGACTTCTGCAACCGCAACATTCCAAACACCTGCTGGTGTTACTATTACTGACACATTCAATGCTAATCCTGGATTGTACTGGACTGGTGCTGCTTGGATTGCTAATGATGCATCAGCTACAGCTGCTTTGATTATGAGTACGAATGGAACAACTTGGGCTCAACAAGCATTTGATGGTACAGTGATTCCTGCAACTGGAGTTTATGGACCATTCTAAGCTAGCGCAAGTTAGTTTGAAAATAAAAAAAGAACCTTTCGGGGTTCTTTTTTTATTTATATCGGCAAAAAGAGTAAAAATATCACCTTTCTTCTTTTTAGTGGTATTGCGGCGTTGTTTAAGATTCTTTAAATGTGATTACCGGCTTCTCAATATACCTTCAAGGTAACTTATTGAATCGCCGATTATCTAGCTAAACTAATAGAAGAGAGTATAAAAAATTATAATAATCTGAATTTATATTGTGGTAGTGAAGTTAAAGTGTTAGCGGGGAAATTACTTTTCATTCTTAATGATTATGCATGTTGCGTTCCATATGTTGAAACTGAAAGTGAAATATTTTTAAAAACAATTTTTCCAACCCGAAAATATAATAAACTTCTTGGAGATAAATGACATGAAAAAAAACTTAAATTTAACTAATTTTAAGATTGATGAGAGTATTACTCTGGATGATGAAGAAAAAGAAATGCTGGCAGGGATAAAAGACAGTCATTCGATTATGAATGATGATCTGATTGAGCGACTGAGTAATATTGCAAAATCTCAGAATAAACGCAGTAGGCAAATCAATATGCGCTTAACTGAGAATGATTATTTATTGGCAAAAGCTAAGGCATTGGAGGAGGGGATTCCGTACCAAGTATTATTGGCTAGTGTGATTCATAAGTGGCTACATGCTGCATAATAATTTAAGATATTTATCAAAAAAATCGTTAATTTTTTAATCTTACACTTGAAATATCTCGGATCAACCCTATTTTCATATCATGAACGGATTAATCGCAGTTAACCACAGCGGTTAATTGCAAAAATCTATCTAGAAAGAAGGAATAAAAATATGGGTAAAATTATTGGTATCGATTTAGGTACAACCAATTCTTGTGTAGCGGTGATTGAAAATGGACAACCAAAAGTTATTGAAAATGCAGAGGGTGCCAGAACCACTCCATCAATTATTGCTTATACTGATGGAGAAACTCTGGTTGGAGCGCCAGCCAAACGTCAAGCGGTAACCAATCCGAAAAATACAATTTATGCTTCTAAACGCCTGATTGGTCGTAGATTTGAAGAAAAAGAAGTGCAAAAAGATATTAGCTTGATGCCTTTTGAAATTATGAAAGCGTCTAATGGCGATGCATGGATCAAAGTTAATGATAAAGAATTGGCTCCTCCGCAAATTTCAGCTGAAGTCTTGAAAAAGATGAAAAAAACTGCCGAAGAGTATTTGGGTGAAGCAGTTACCGAAGCGGTAATTACTGTTCCAGCCTATTTTAATGATAGCCAACGTCAGGCAACTAAAGATGCCGGACGGATTGCTGGTCTGGAAGTTAAACGGATTATCAATGAACCGACTGCTGCAGCATTGGCGTTTGGTTTGGCGAAAAAAGAAGGTAAAGATCGCAAGATTGCGGTTTATGATTTGGGCGGTGGTACATTTGATGTATCAATCATTGAAATTGCCGATGTTGATGGCGAAAGCCAATTTGAAGTATTGTCAACCAATGGTGATACTTTCCTTGGTGGTGAAGATTTCGATCAACGCTTGATTGATTATATCATTACCGAGTTTCAAAAAGAACAAGGGATTGATCTTAAAAAAGACGTTATGGCCTTGCAACGTCTGAAAGAAGCGGCAGAAAAAGCCAAGATTGAGTTGTCTTCAAGTACTCAAACTGAAATTAATCTGCCGTATGTAACTATGGATGCAACTGGTCCAAAACACTTGGTGATGAAAATTACCCGTGCAAAATTTGAATCAATTGTTGAAGATTTAGTAAATGCGACGATTGAGCCATGCAAAATCGCCTTGAAAGATGCCGGTTTATCAGCTTCAGATATTGACGATGTAATTCTGGTTGGTGGACAAACCCGGATGCCGCGCGTTCAGGATAAAGTTAAAGAGTTCTTTGGTAAAGAACCGCGTAAAGACGTAAATCCTGATGAAGCGGTAGCAGTGGGTGCGGCAATTCAAGGTTCAGTATTGGCTGGGGATCGTAAGGATGTCTTGTTATTGGATGTTACTCCGTTGTCTTTAGGGATTGAGACTATGGGTGGCGTGATGACTAAATTGATTAACAAGAATACTACGATTCCAACCAAAGCATCACAAGTCTTTTCAACTGCTGCGGATAATCAACCCGAAGTTACTATCCATGTGTTGCAAGGTGAGCGTCAGGTAGTTACTGGTAACAAATCATTGGGACAATTCAATTTGGGTGGTATTGCGCCTGCTCCGCGCGGCGTACCGCAAATTGAAGTAACTTTTGATATTGATGCCAATGGTATCTTGCATGTATCTGCCAAAGATAAAGCTACCGGCAAAGAAAACAAAATTACCATTCAGGCTAGCTCTGGTTTGAGCGAGTCGGAAATCGAACAAATGGTTCGTGATGCCGAAGCTCATGCCGAAGAAGACAAAAAAGCTGCCGAATTGGTAACTGCGCGTAATCATGCCGATGCAATGGTTCACTCGGTGAAGAAATCATTGGCGGATTATGGTGATAAAGTTTCTGCCGAAGAAAAAGCCAAAATTGAAGCAGCAATTACCGAAGTTGAAGAAGCGGTTAAAACTGACGATAAAGAGCGGATTGAAGCTAAAACTCAGGAATTAATGACTGCCTCACAAAAAATCGGTGAAATGATGTATGCTGATATGCAAAAAGAGCAGGGCGCTGAAGCTGGCGCTGCCGGAGCTGAACAAGCGGCTGGTGGACAGGCTAAAGACGATGTGATTGATGCTGAGTACACTGAAGTTAATGATAAAAAATAAGCATTAACTGAATATGTTAAAATTAAGCCTAGGTTTTTGTAGCCTGGGCTTTATTTTTATTAAGTAACAATTAATGTTTAATGTTGGTCAAATCTTTTCCTAAAGTGGCGCTTTAAACCATACTTTACCATCGTAGCGATCAAATATGATTTGATAGTAATTAAAAATATTATTGCCGACATTAACAAAATTACCGCCATTATAGTTACTGGTCGCGGCATAAATTGTCGGCGTCATGTAGACGGGCAAGGGACCTGTCGAAGTATTTATTGTGGCAGAGGTAAAATTACTGACATAGTTGTTAGTTACCGAAATATAGTTAGGAAACGGTTGTAATTGATAACCGCTATCGGATCCGGTATCCAGAACACCGTTCATGGTTGATTCGGTGTATGTCCCATCACCATTACTAAAAGATGAATTTACCGGAATTGCAAAAGTATTCCAGCAATTAGCACTATTGCTTTCAATTGAGGTTCCATAATTATTGCAAATCTGGCTGTTAAGTTGAATATACGAAGAACCATTACTATTAATCACACTATTAAATAAACCAAATGATAATGTGGATTCAGGTAAATTAACTGCCATCGCTTGATTATAAGGGCTGGGGAAAAACAATTGCGGCGACAAATTGCCACGCATTCCTACGCCCATCAAACCGATAAATGGAGCACTGGCTGACTCGGTAACAACAATTGGGGTATTCATGCTGCTGCTGACTACCGGATTATTGCCGGAATACAGCGTTACCGGAGCATAGGCTAAGACACCGGTTACCGAACGATTGCCAAAATCATAGTACAGAACTACCGATTCATTGGTATATGTTACATTTGGACCAACCATATTGCGCGCCACAAAATAGACATCTGAACCGGTATCAACGACCGTCATGCCCGGTGTGCCACCTCCTACCGAGGAGTAAGCATAATATTTAGTTTGATTACCACTTGAATAAACCATCAACGGCACACTAACCGACTGTGGTTGGCTGGAAGAATTACTACTTCCGCTATTACAGCCAGTAATTACCCCTATGGTCAGTGAAGTAAGTAGAAGATAATTGAAGGTTTTGAATTTCATTATGATTTCCTTATAAATTAGTTAACAAGTGAAGAATGTCTGCCATTTATTCGTTCCACAATGGATTTGTTATTGCCGGTATTACTTGCGCTTGAGAACATCCAGTTGTATTATTTAACAATTTAAGTCCAATATATCCAGCTTGCGCATCATAAAGATAGCTGAAACAATTAAGAACATCCCGCCCGGTATTGACAAAATTATTGGAAAAAGGTGGCTGATTTTGTGAAAACACTCCTGCTTGTGCCGCTGTCCAATTCACAGAACTTGGAGCCGTTGCCTGGGGGGTGCTGTCTGAAGGATTAAATGAATAAATTGCCGTACCATTTGACCCTAATAACGAAACCGTGACCACTCCGTTTACGAGCTGACCAGAAGTCGGCTGATTTTCCAGTGTGAGAAGCATATCCGAAATTCCAATATCAATTACAGCTTCTCCAGTTGGATAGACACTTTTTTGACCATTAATTGTAAGCGAGACATTCCCTGTTGCGGGTTGCCAGTCTGGCGGGCTTCCTGCTACTTGGGAAAATCCCGTAGGCGCTAATTTTCCGAAAGCAAATCCACCAGTGGTATTGGATGTAGTTAGTCCTAATTGTACATTGTTGAGTCCCAGAATATAGCCTGCGCGCATTTCTCCAGATTTCATCGCATCAAGATTAAGAAAAGGATTATATTGTTGATTATTTTGGTTATTATCCGGCACTTGCTGATATCCTGTTCTGTCAAATCCAATGCCCATATTTAAGGTATGTTCATCGGTTGACTCAATAGTAGGACTTGTCATTGGAGTGCCGCATGAATTTGGCCAGTTACCGCTTTCGCAGGTAATGCTTTGTACGATAAGAACAGGAATAGTGGCAGATGCGATAACACTCTCTCCATTGTTGTTTACTGCATCTGAATAACGAACATTAGTCGTAACCCAAACACCGTTGAATCGCCTACCACTACTCCAGTAGAAGATTGAGCCTACCGTACCAATAGGAACAAAACTTGCAGGGAATAATAAATTTTGAGTAACAAAGAATCCTCGCGAACCAGTATCAAGAGGTGTGGTTAAGGACTCACCAAACAGTTGTACATTAATTGTCGGGTCTGAGAGTACATTAGTGTTTGGATTTTGTATATTATTGGAATAGGGAATGGTATAAGACAATGTCTGAGGATTATTAGATGCCGTAGATCCGCTACCGCATCCTTGGATAAAAAATAGCAACATTATTATACTCAGATTTTCTATAATAAAAACTAATCTTTTGTCCATTGTATTTCCTTTACCAGAGTTGTATCTATTTACAATATTAATTGTTAATAATTATTCATCTAATTTTGTAGTTTCTGAACGAATTATATCGTGTTCTTGTGTTATCCTGCTTCCCAAATTTGCATAGTTGATTCCCGTTTTTGCATAAGTCAATAGTTATGATACTTTATTAAATGGTTATATACTTCACTGACTGGTCGCTGACAAGTGGCGAAGCTTGCTATTATCTTTTTAGCGAAATTTTGTCCGAATGGTTTTGAATATGAATTAAATTCTTTTCCAGCTTTGCCATAAATTCTTGGGCAAAATTTGGCTCAATTTCGTCAATCGCATAATCCAGTCTAAAAGTAATCGAGTTTTTAATTGATTGATCATAAACCAAGCGCATTTGATATGCTAAGCTTTTGGTAAAAGTTGGCCATGGTGTGGAAGTAGTTGCCAATAATTCCAGCGGTTCAATATTGATATTGCCTTGCACCAAGCCAATATTGATGAAATCATCCGCTTTGCGTTCAAGTGAATCAATAATATCGGTGAACAGTTGCTGGTGATATTTTTTGCTGTCCTGCCGCTGTTGATTTAATTCAATAATTAAGTCGGTTAGTGACGGCTGGCGACTAAAATCAAACTTGAGGAAAATATTGTTAATAAAAGATCCCGCCGCAGTCATACAATTTTTACCGCGCAGATTAACCGGATAGGTGATCGCGAATTTCTCCTGCTGTGAATAATTTGCCAGTAGTTGACCATAGAGCGCTGCAATAACCGTAAAGATGGTGCTATTATTGTTCGCCGCAAATTGGTTTAATATGCTGACGCTTTTACCGCGAATCGTGAAAAATAATTGTTCTACTGGATGCAGCTTGCGTAAGGGCTTAGTTTTGGTGGGAATCTTGGTAAACAGTGGCACATCCTGTAGAAAATTAATCCAAAATGTGCGCAACTGCTGTGGCGTTGTCAAGTTCATTAGCTGATTTTCATATTCAAGATAATCAGCATAGCGGCAAAATGGTAGCGGTAAATTGCTGCCAGTTAGTAATGCATTGTAAGCACTGCTGATAAATTTACAGACGTTTCTGGCACAACTACCATCAATTACAATATGATGGCTCTTGATTATAAAAAAATGACAGTTTTTTTCAGTGCTGTGTTCAATCAGATAAAACTGCAGCAATGGATCGGCGCATAAATTTAGGGGCGAATATAAAATTGCTTCAATCTGGACGTTATGATCAGCTGGTGTCCGAATTATATTAAATAATCTGTCAATGCTATAATTTTGTCGCCAGCCGGATTTTCCACTTGCATCAAAGCGCATCTGAAAAATATCGTTAGTGACCAATAGCAATCCGCAAGTCTGTTTTAGCAGCTCAATATTTATCTCGCCTTTGAGCTCAAAAACATATTGCAAATTACTAATGATGTCATCCGGTGCATTTTTCCAGGTGTTGAAAAAGCGCGCCTGATAGCGTGACAATGCAAGTGGTTTCATCTTTTAGCTTCTTCCAAATTTAGTGCCATTGACTTATTGTAGCATTGTCCGAGCAAATTTTACCGCTTAGTTAAACTGTCAACTGCCTGTTTAAAGCATGTCGCCAGATTTTTCAGTAGTTCATAGCTCAGGCTGTCGCGAATAACAATTTTCATGATTTTAGAACCACCGGTTTCAAATGCTAACTGCGAGACTGAAGTGTACCAGCCATCTTGTTGAATAAATTCGGCGATATCATCTAATTTGAGATTTAACGTGGATTTTATCCGTAGCACGACAATCGGGATAAACTCTGCGGGGTAAACAAATTCAAATGCGTTTAATGTTCGCAGTAGCTTGACGAAATAATGTGCTTTGGCGCGGGCGCTGTGGCTTTTTTCTTGATAACCATGATAGCCCAAATGCAGCAAATTATAATATTGTGCCAGCATGCTCGAACTATTGCGGGAAAAGCTCAATGAAAATTGCTCAAATTCGCCGCTTAAATATTTGATTTTGTAAATTACTGATTCCGGAATATAGGATTTATTACGCACGACCAGCCAGCCCACGCTGCTATAAACTAGACCATATTTATGCCCCGAGGCATTGATTGACATCACCTTACTCAACCGGAAATCCCAGCAATAATTTTGACGGATGAACGGATAAATAAAACCGGAGAGTGCCGCATCAATATGCAGTGGAATATCCCAGCCATGGGTTTGTTGCAATTGTTCCAGTAAATTATTGATCGAGACCAGATCATCATCATAACCGGTTTGATGGCTACCGGCAACCCCAACTACCAAAATCGTGTTTTCATCAATAAAATGTTGCATATCAATAGCATCAACTGAATATCTTCCGGCACGAACCGGTACTTCGCGCAGCTCAATTCCCTGATAGTTGGCAGCCTTATACCACGCCGTATGCGCATTGGCACCAAAAACGATATTGGGCGGTTTATCTTGATTTTCCGGACGTTCACCAAAGCGCGCTTTGGCGGCTATGGTTGCCAAAAAAATTGCTTCACTGGATCCAACGGTACTAGTTCCCCATGGTTTATCATTTTCACCGATATTCCATAGGTCAGCGAGCATCAAAGCGGTTTTCAAATTGATGTTGGCAACGTTAGGATATTGGGTTGCATTGGGGAAATTAATCGCCAAACTGTCATTGATTAATCTGGTTGCGTATTCATCCATTTCATTAGTGGCAAAAATTGCCAGATTTTGACTGGGTTTGGCATCCTGAGTTAGTTGTGCGGTGATTTGCTGGTAGGCTTGGTGATTGCTTATTCCCTGTTGTGGAAACGAAAAATTATTCATTGGCTTATACTCAAAAATTAACTTGTGTTGATGGCTTGAATTATAAACGGTTTTGTTGAATGGTGGTTTCCCATTTTTGCATAGCTGGTTCCCATTTTTGCAAATTATGATAATTGATGTGATTTTCTGGTTGAAAAGTTATTTACAGTGCGATTAGTTTATTGATATAATCGGTGTTCTTGGTAAACTATTTTAAATGTCTATTTATTGAATTAGGGAGAAACTTATGCGTAAATTAATTTTGGGATTATTTTGTGGTCTTGGCGTTTTGTATTCGGTTAGTTCCATAGCTGCAACAGCCGCGTTGCCAAGCTTTAATGCTACAACACTTAAAGCCTATAACGGTCAGCAAGGACATAAAGCCTATGTAGCATTAAACGGCAAGGTCTATGATGTCAGTAGCGTTCCTGAATGGGCCAACGGTAAACATTATAAAGGGATGGTGGCAGGTACCGATTTAACACCAAATATTTCTAGATCACCGCATGGTGCCGGTATCGTAACTGAATTGGGTTTAAAACCAATCGGTACTTACAGCGCGACAGCCAAATAGCGCTTTACTTATGCCATAGCAAACTGGATTATTCTTAATCCGGTTTTTTATTTACCGGCGTGTCATTAACGATAATCAGGTGCGTAATTTATCCATAAAAAAATCATGGTTTTTGTTAACTGTGTTTGAATATGTGCTACAATCAATAATAGTATTTTAGCGAATCGACGCAATTGGCGCTAATTGCTGATAGACAATAATTCAAAGCATAATTAAGAGAGAATATATCATGAAAAAAGTTAACCATCAGGGTTTATTTGTTGCCAAAATGACACACTTAGCTAGCGTGCTTTATGCTGGAGCGATATTGGTTTCCGGTCTCGCATTTTCGGCATGTAGTGCAGGTGGTAGCAGCACCTCAACCAATCCACAAACCCAACAAATTCAAACGATGCTTGAATCAACTGCCAATTATTATTTGAGCCTCGAGTCTAATGCTAGCTATAAGCCCTCAGGCTTACAGTTAAATGCCAGTTGTCCGAATATGAATCCGGTTACTTGGGTTCAGGGGACTTTTGGACATACCAATTTGCAGCCGGTTACCCAAAATAGTATTTTCCAACTGGGAAGTATTACCAAATCGTTCACTTCAGTGGTAATGTTGCAATTACTAAGTGAAAAAAACTTAAGTCTGGATTCCAATATTAAATCATTAGCTCCGCTATTGGCAGCGCGTTATCCGCAATGGGAGTTGGTCACTATTCGTCAGCTTCTGAATATGACCAGCGGGATTCCGGATTATTCGGAACAGGATGCATTTACTAGCGATGCTTTTAATAATCCGACTGCATTTATGCCGTTGTCACAGGTATTGGGTTATGCCGAATCACTGCCGTTTAAATTTGCTCCCGGCACTAGTTATAATTACTCCAATACCAATTATACTTTGTTAGAAGAAGCGATTATTGAAATTAGTGGGCATCCGTTTGAGTCGGAAGTTAATCAGCGGATTATCAATAAATTGGGCTTAACCAATTTACATTATCCTCCCGATCAACCAACCGCAGTCGCCAATCCGGCACAGGTTGTTTATGGTTATGCCGGTGCTGGTTGGGCACCATATACCGGAACTGAGATATTACCGCCTTACAGTCTTTCCTATGCCAATGCCGGTGGTGCGATGATTTCCAATGCCAATGATTTGAATAGTTATATTCATGCTTTGTTTACCCCCAATGGCTTATTGACTTCATCTCAACTCGCGGCATTAATTTCACCGGTATCAATGACAACCGGTCAGCCGCTTAATTATCCTTTGGCTCCCGGCGAGCGCGCATTTGGGCTTGGCGTGATGGCGATGAACCTTTCCAATTCGTTTGCTAATTTACCGTTGATTTACCTTTACACCGGGGAAACTTTTGGCTTTTTAGGAATGTATGCCTATGATGCCAATACCGGTATTTCAATCAGCATGACAATTAATAGCAGCAGCTCACGAATTACCATGAATCAACTGATTATTGATTTGAATAATTTAGTAAAAATTTGTAAGCAATGATTAGAATCTCGAATATAATTTCTCCTTGCTGATGCTTAAGCAACTAAATCAGCCGTAATAACGGCTGATTTTTTAACCCTTTAACAGATGTTACGCAAAACACCAATCAAGCTCTGCAATAAACTTATGTGTAACATCAGCTCTTAGTTTATGAAGAATCGATTTATGGCAAAATCAAATTTATGTCCTTGTGGCAGCAAACTGGAATTTAGCGACTGCTGTTATCCGTTTATAAACGGTCAAAGCTTGCCGGCTACGCCAGAGCAATTAATGCGCTCGCGTTATAGCGCCTACACGTTGGCGGATATTGATTATATCATCGAGACGATGAGCGGTGCGGCAGCGGAAGGTTATGATCGTGAGGAGGCACTCGAGTGGGCGCGAAGCATCAAATGGCTAAAACTAGAAGTTATCAAGAGCGCCATGATTGATTCACAAAGCGGCACGGTTGAATTTAATGCCTACTATCGGTTTCAAAATAAAAAACATTTGCTGCACGAAGTTAGTTTGTTTAAACTAATTGATAATCGCTGGTTCTATGTCGCGCAACTTCCCGATTGAGTGCTAAGTTACGCATGGCTACGCTGATGTGGTAAAATCCTGTTCTTATTTTGTAATTACTCACTCATAAGACAATCGGAACTGCCGCAATATGAAGAAAGAACTAGGCGCAAGGCAGACACGCGTGTCTCGCAGTTTACATAGGGCGTACACAGTAGTCTTGCAACGACGTTATTTCGATATAGTGAGAGCAGTTACCTTATTTTATTATCTAACGCCAAAGGACTACAATGCTACTTGCTATACCGGAAATTATCGCTAAATTACACATCAATAAACAACAGCAAAAAACTTTCATTTTTGATTTGGACGGAACCATTATTTATGATGGGCTACCGTTGGAAGCGCGATTTGAACGGGTGTTGCGTGAGATTGAAGCCGCTGGTCATCAAATTATTTTTGCAACCGGTCGTTCATGGCGAGATTTTTTACCGGTATTGCCAAAGTGGTGTCATCAACGCCCAAGTGTGTTATTTGGCGGTGGTTTGGTTATTCGTGATGATACTATCCGCTTTCAGCATTTTTTGGCTGAAAATGATTTAACCGATTTGGTTGAGCATCTGGAAACCAAACGCATAAAATATTTGGTCGATGGTCATGCGGCTTATTATCACCCACCAGTTGAGCACTGGATTTATGATGATATTGTAAAAATCAGTGGCATGGCGAAAGATCTGCATGTTGATAATATTATTCGCGATGGTGCATACAAAATCTTGGTGCTGGAAGATAATTGGCTCGGTGAATTTAACCAGTTGATTGCCGCGCGTGAGCTGGTGATAAAACACCATGTATATGACAAATGCTTTGATGTTATGCCGCAAGCCGTGAATAAATTCAGTGGGTTGCAGCATATGGAGTTGCCGGCTGCCGAAAATATTTTTGTATTTGGCAATGATGGTAATGATTTGGAGTTAATGCAAAATCTACCCAATAGTGTGATGTTTGGAACGCATCCTGAATTAAGTAAATATGCCAAGATAAAAATTAATTATGATGATGATTTGTTTAATAATTTTGTTACTGTCATCAACACAATACTTGAAAAATGTTAAAATAATGAGTTACGTCACTGAAAAATAAGGATAACTGAATGTTAGATACCAATTTACTTCGTAGCGATCTCGACAATGTCGCCGAGCGCTTGAAAATCAAGAAATTTAATTTTGATAAACAATTATTTATCAACCTT
>CAZATM010000118.1:0-4840 GCA_964488065.1 uncultured Neisseria sp. | reverse complement strand
TAGCAAACCAGCTATTGCCAAAATAGTGGCCTATTAACTTAACCAATCCTGCTGATGTTTTTTACTTCTGTCTGCAAAAAGTGCAGATATCGTTCAAGAACTGTGGATTGTTATAATTTCTACTCTGGCAATGTCTAGAGCGAAAAGCACCGATATCGCTCAGAGTTGGGGTGTGGCTATCTGGCTATCAAAGTTAGATATTTAATACATTATTAATATCTAGTTTGTTTTTTAACCGCTGAATTTACAAAGTAAATTTGGCACATTAACATAGGATAATAGATGAGACAATTTTCAATACAAAAAATTAAGATATTAAGTGGTAGTTTAGTAATTATTTCCGCGATGACAATAAGTGCTTGCAATTCTGGTTCAGTCACTGATAGCTCCAATAGCGTTAGCTCAGGTGTTTTAAACAGCCTTGCTAGTGAGAGTAGTGGTTGGAGTTATGTTGGTCAGGCTGGCTTTTCTCTAGATTCCGCAAGCTTTCAAAGTATGGATATTGCACCAGATGGAACTTTATATTTATCCTATACCGGTAAGTGGAAATCAACGGTAATGAAATTTAATGGTAGTGCTTGGGAAGTTGTTGGAGAGTCTGGTTTCGGTTATGGTAATCAAACAATTGCGATTGCGCCTATAGATTCACCCCAAAGTGGTACTCCTTATGTTGCAAGCGATTGGTCTGTTATGAAATTTGATGGTAAAAGCTGGGTATCTGTTGGTGAACCTATGTCTGTTGAAGGTCTTTATCCAGAACTTGTGTCAGCTTTGGCTATTGCACCTGGAACAGGAGCTCCTTATGTAGCTTACGGTTATGGAGGTGGGGTTAAAGTTATGAAATTTAATAACGAAGACTGGGTTAATGTCGGAGATGTGTTTGGCTTTGATTATAGCGATGGTATTTTGCCAGCTATTATCGAAAATCTTGTTATAACTAAAGATGGAACACCATATGTAGCATTTAATGCCCTTCAAGATAGTATTTCAAAAGGAACGCTGTCAACCCCTGTAGTGATGAAATTTGATGGATATAATTGGAGTTTGGTTGGGTCAAAGTTGGAAACATCTCAGAAACTAGGTGTAAGCATGGTTCTTGATGCAAACAATACTCCATATGTTGCTTATATAATGCCTCGTCGTACTAAGCCATTTCCTTCTTCCGAGACAGCACCAGAAGGTCTTGCTGTCAAAAAACTTAATATAACAACAAATACGTGGGAGGGGATTGGGATGTATAAAGACAGATGGAGCGATCTTGAATATCCAATTGTAACAAATGCGGAACACCCTAGTTTGGCAAGGGCTTTAGATGGTAGCTTGTATGTATCATATACCGATACAGCCAATGGAAATAAAGTTACTGTAATGAAGTTTAATGGGCAGATATGGGAAAAATTTGGTGCTGAAGATTTTTCGGCAGGTTCAACAGAAATGCAAAAATTGAAAATATCTAACAATAATGTTCCATATATTTCTTTTATTGACGGATCGCAGAATAATAAAACTACTGTAATAAAATTTGCGCATTAGCTTTTTTATTTTGTAGGTATCTTAACTATATTATTTACTATTTCTATCTGGTCTTCTAGGATGTTGATTTTTTATCCTAGAAGACTCTTAATTTCTAATTTATTAAACGCTGCCGAGGTCGTTGGACAGGTAAAATATAATATCGGGAATCGCGTGTTTTTCAACGAATGTGGCGATTTAGAGAAATTAGGGTAATGAAAAAAATCATATTGCTCATTTTTGGCATGTTTACACTGGGTTTAGATGCTTTTGTAATCTCCGGTTTATTACCCGCTTATTAGTAGAGATTTAAATATCACGGTAGCCTATGCTGCCCTAGCTGTAACTGCATTTACGCTGTGTTTTACTTAATCGTGAGGGCAATTTTCCCACAAACAATTTTCCAAATATTTCATCATTTGATAATCTACGCCTGCCTTAATACCATAATTTTTTCTGTTTTATCGGTGTCTGCAAAAATTGCAGATACCGTTCAAGAGCTGGGGTTGTTATAATCACAAAGTCGATTAAACTATCTAATTATAACCACAAGGAACAAGTTCTTGAATATGTTAAACCAAAATTTGGTCAAAATAGCGGAGCAGATACATATTGAATGGGATAATGCGCTGGAGAATAATGATATAGAGCGATTATTAAAATTGTACTCAGTTGATGCAATTGTCGAAAGCCCATTGATTCCACATTTATTAAACCAAGATTCTGGAATATGCCATGGACATGGCGAGTTGAGGGCTCTCCTTGAAATTGTAGCAAAGAGAAAGCCAATTATTCGGAAATATCATAAAAATAAACATTTTACTGACGGTAAAACTATTATCTGGGAATATCCACGCTTAACTCCAGATGGAGAGCAGATGGATTTTGTGGAAGTTATGGAAATAAGAGCTGGACTTATCCAACATCATCGTGTCTATTGGGGATGGTTTGGATTTAAGATAATTAAAGAAAATCAATATAGTCGATGAAACTATGGAATAAAATTAATTTTGCTGGGTTTTGCACACTATTTTTTGCCAACGGTGTCTATGCTGGCGGATGTGGTGATATTGATCAATATGTGAAAAATCTTATGCTCCAGCAAAAAATCACTGGAATGGCAATTGCTATAGTAGCCCCGCAAAAAGTCTATTACTGTAATTACGGCTATGCAAATAAAAATAAACAAATCAAGATAACCGAGAAATCAATTTTTGAAATAGCCTCTCTGACTAAAACTTTTACCGCATTATTGGCAGGGATTGCAGTATCCAATAATAAGCTAGACCTTGATGCTCCAATTACCCGCTATATTCCTGAATTAATCACAAATAAAAGCTATACGAAAATTAATAACAAAGAGTTACTTACTCATGTCTCAGGATTGCCATTGGGATTTAATAAAGACTTTACTGAGTCAGAGTTAATTCATTCCGCAATCAATATGAAATTTACGGTTGCGCCATCGCATTATTATCAATATAGTAATCCCGGCCTTACATTCTCAGGAATTGCGCTCACTAGAATTTACAATATGAGCTATCAAGCACTGTTAGATAAATTAATTTTAAGTCCGCTTGGGATGAGATATACTTCAATAAATGTAGCACCTCAATATCGAGATTTAACGGTAACAGGTTATGACAAGCATGGTAAAGCAGTTAATTTTATTAATATCGGGGTAGAAGATCCGGCCGGTGGATTAAAATCAAATACCTATGATTTAGCCAAGTATTTACAGTTGCAATTAAATCCATCTCCCAGTGGCTTTACTCAGGCTTTAGCCATAGTTCATAAAAATTATTATTGTTTATATGAAGATGGGACTTATCAGCAATTAGCATGGGAATATTATCCACCTACCGATTTATTTACAAAATTTCAGCCTGATCTAAATAATAGAAATATCACTTTACCGCATACATTACCAGTGAATTGCCAAACTACCGAAAATGGATTTATTCAGAAAACTGGTAACTTTCCAGGGACTACTTCTTACATGGCATATCTGCCAAATAAAAAAATTGGCGTTGTAATTTTGGCGAACGCAGCATTGAAACCACAAGTTGTTGATTTGGGGCGGTATGTTTTACGGAAACAAGCTAGTTGAACTATAGCCATATAGTTTTTGAACTTCAATTGTTGTTATGGATATATATTTTTAAGAAAAGGGAAATGTCACGTGGAGAATATTTTTATAAGGATGCCAAATTCATTAGGATGCTCTGTTGCGGCAACCGCTGTTATATTTAGCGTGCTTAGGAAATATCCGGATAGTAAAATATTTATATCAACAAAATATCCCGAAATGTTAGTTTCTCTGCATGGTTATGGGCGGGTAACAATTTATTCTACAATGCAAAACGATGAGTTTCCTTTTCATGTAGATCTTAGAGCTTATACCGCACGTAGACCACATAATTCTGAACCATACAGACCGAGTTATATTCATATGCTGGAAATGGCAGAGGAACAATTATCGGTAAAACTACCAATCTTTAAACCAAAAGTTATTTTATCCGCACAAGAAAAATTGTGGGCAAAAAAGGAGGTTGCAAAATATGATAAACCAGTAATATGGGTACAAACGAGAACCACAACTGATAATCGCAATTGGGACGAAACTCGTTGGAAGGGTGTTATTGAAAAATTTTCACCACAATATAAATTTGTAGATTTATCAGCATCTGGTTATACAATAAGACAATCAATGGCTATAACAATATTTAGTGCTGCAGGTATATGCTTGGATAGCTTTCTGGTACATGGTTCTGCTGCTGTTGGTGCTCAAAATGTATTGGTCTTATTAGGCAGTTCACGTCCTGAATGTGTAACATATCCCAATCAGCGTTACTTGTACATAGAGACCTGTTCTTCTCAACCGTGTGGCATGCATGGTTATTATAATGGTTGTCGCGTAGTTGATAATGATAAATTTATTAGTAATAGCTTATGTATTCATGGTAGATATGAATGTATGAATTCAATTCCAACCGAACTAGTTATTAGTGAATTGCAAAAACTATTGAATCTAAAGGAACAACACAGTGGATACGATAAATAATGAAAAAATAATTGCCGAAATAATTAAAGACAATGGATTTTATATTGAAGATTTTGATGAAGCACAACTAAAAATCATATCTATTGCAGTGGAAAAACAAATAGGTATGCAGTATATTAACAAGTTAGTTAATCCTCAAATTGGTGCATTTTTCATGAAATCTGCAATTGATGATATTTTAATTGAGAATATAAATCCAATTGATTACCTATATTCAAATGTTACGCTAAAAGAATATTGCGTTTTACGTAAAAAATTATTTGA
>CAZATM010000117.1:0-18539 GCA_964488065.1 uncultured Neisseria sp. | reverse complement strand
GCCGAGGCGGTTAATGGTTGGCGTGCAATATGCTCGCGGAAATATTGATGTGGTTTACTGGTGTTGCGATGTTGTATAAATGTATGAAGCGATTTGGTAAAATCATCACGATTTTCATTTTGATTAAAGAGTTTCTGAATTACATCATTTATCCGCGTAACGTCCTCACCAGCAAAATTTTCCGAAAGCTTGGCGGTAAGAGTTCTTATGTCCTGTTGTTCTTTATCTTTCGGATAAGAGTCAGGGTAATTGATTTTTTTGTCTAACATGACAATTGCCTCTCCTAGCACTTTGTAGAAATTAATTAGTTTATAGTTGTAGGCGATTTTATCAACTACGGGTGCATTTTTGTAGGCGATTATATCAACTACGGTTGCATTTTCATCAGGAGCTGGTCCGCGTTTTGTAGCAGCTACTTTTGTATTTTTATCAGGAGCTGGTACGACAGCCTCTGTAACAAATTTATCCAATTCATCATTCATAAAATCTTGGAGATAGCCTTTTTTGGTATTTATTGTTAGTGTTCTTTGGATAGAAGCGCCTGGTGTTTGACTTACATTTCTCATGATGGTTTCTTTCAAAATTGGTTATAGTTTGTTAATGAGTAAGTATAATATTTATCTAACGTCAACCATTTCCCTTTTTGGGTGGTTTAGTTGCTTGATAATCTGTGCCGCATCTTTGGGGAAATATAGCCGAATATCACTGTAAACTTGCGGATAGACATAGTCACTTATACCACTATTTATAATAGTGCTAGTTAATTCGACATGTGATATTTTAATGGCGTTTTCAAGTAGTTGAGCATTAATAGTTTTAGTCAAATCAGTTTTATTCTCGTTAATGTCGTTTTTAAGCTGGTTGTGAAACTCGCCAAGGAAATCATTTGGCAGCTTTTCAATCTGCTGGTTTTTCTTGATTGATTGCCGTGATACATAACATTTAAAATTTAAGTACAATTTTTGATTTTGACGGTAATATAAATATTCGAGGTGTGGTTCCTGCTTTGCTTCATCATAACTTTTTATCAGCGCGTTTAATTTGGTTAGCAGCGTGCTAAATTTATGATTAAACTGATTAATGTCTGCGAACTCTCGGTTAGTGATTTCCGGCGATTTGAGATAGCAAGACAGATAGCCGTGATAATTATTCGGATCGTAGAGCAATAATTTAACCATCGATTGTTTTTGGCTAATAGCAATTGCCATTACATGGTCGTGGCTAAGAATTAATGCATAGATTTGATTTAGCTTATTGTACTGCATTAGTGTGATCATCAGTAGGAGCCCATGACCAAAGGTTATTCCTTCTGTTATCGCGGTACGGTTGGTGGCACCGATTTCCTGAATTGGCAATAAGAGCTCGTCTAAATAGTCTCTTGTGGAATCTATTAAGCGGACATTTGCGGCAGAATTTTTTCCTAACTCGGCATAATCGCTATCGGTTCGTTGAACTAGCAAACTACTGCTAAATTGTGTTTTAAAATATTTTGAACTAACTGAATTAATTGCGGCATTCATGTTGAGCAAAAAATATGAACTTAAAGCCGAGCATTTCCAATTTCTTCTATTTCGATACAAATATTTATTATTTTTATCTGCCGGGACTCTTTGAGTACGAAAAAAATATGTATCCTCCGGTGACTTTAATTGGTTGATATATTTAACTAACTTTGCGATGTTGAATATCGGAGTTTGGTGATTCAGGTAAATAATACCGCTGGCGGTGTTTAGAGAAAGTTCTTGCAGGTGGCATTCATCAATTATGATGTTCTTTGCTGCAGCGTTTAACTGTTGTCTCAGCCACTCCAGAACATTATGCTGACTCAATTCCGGCTTTGGTGTAGTATTTAGGATTAAACATTTTTCACCATCACTTATATAATTATCAATCAGATAACAGATTCCGAGTAAATGAGTTTGCAGCTCAAATAGCCCACCAAACCAACTAGTCACTGCCCGTGGCATAATTTGTTGGAGTAGTTGGTGCTGGTTATATTTCCCTGCGATAATTTCCCCAATAATTACCGTCAATTCCTGTTGATAGTTATTTGCTTGAAATAAACGATTCTTAATCATATCACTTGCCAATAACAATTCTTTTTCCTGGGGGTTGTCATAGTACTTGGAGTTCGGTTTTGCTGTTATTAATTGGCCATGTGGTGATAGTTGCATTGTTTTACCTATATAAAAGTCAACGTAGCAGCAGAATCTTTGCAAACGCTAGATAGCTTACTGATCAATATGCCAATTATAACGTCCTGATAGTAAGCCTGCTATCTGCTTTTTTTGCAGATGACGACCGGTAAAACATCCTGAGTCTGCAATAATTGAAGATAGACAATTTTGCTAAAATCAATGAGAATACTAGATGTAACATGATCTCATAGAAAAAGATATGAGTAGATGGTTATGGATTTTTACCAGCTATGCGTATTTACGCAGCGTTGATTATTTGATTTATCAAAGGAGCCATAGTGCCAAAAGATAATTTCACTTTATTTTTTAATTTGTACCGAAATACAAATTCAGTTAAGCCTGTGATGCAGAATCATGAGTCACATAAAGAGCCGGATAAAAGTGTGTTATTTGCGGCCGGAGAATGTCTGGAACCAACGAATCTATGGCAAAAGTGTGCCTTTGAACCCAAAGAACTATTTAACACAATTCCTGAAAAGGTTCGCAAGCAATTATTTGACGCTATTATTTCTCCAACAACAGATGTTGGAGAAGAATTAAAAAAACTTCTTATTCCATGTGTTAAGGAGTATTTAAGTGAGCTGTATGACGTAGAGACTGCTGATCGCTTGATTGACGTAACTGTATCTTATATGATTGGTGAACTAAAGAATGCTTTTATTCATAGTAAACAGTATGTTCGCGACGTGAAGGGACGTGGCGTTAATAATTGGACATATAATCCTGCATCTAAACTTCATTATCAATTTGGCAAAAATGGTTATCACAAAGGAGCTATTAAAATCAAGGAACTTCCTGAGATTGGTTTTTTACAGTTCAAAAGTAAGGATAGTTTGAAAGATGTAGAGTTGGAATTAAGGCTAATAAAATATGTGGCGGCTAGCGAGCATGAAGAGTTTAAAAAAAGAATTAGTTTTCAATATGATATTTCCGAGCTTGTAAATGATACAGTTTTCACCCTAGATGCTGGGCTAGTTGCTAGGGTTAAACTATTAATCGAAGATATAGTGCCTGGTTATAAGATCTGTTATTATCACCAAAAAAACAATTTAGGTGTTGATTACGTTGAACTTATTGATTTTGTTAAAAAAAGAACAGAAGAGTTGGCGGGCAACAAAGACCAACGAATAAAACTTGCTCATATTTTAGCAGATCAACTTATTGATCTATTACAAGTTTTAGATGGTGGAAAATACGCTAATGAAGATCCTCACAGTGGCAATATGAAGCTTTATTTTGGTCGGGATGAAAACATTGTACGGCTGGAAATTTTTGACCATGGAAAGTCTTATTTTGGTGATGATTATAACATTAGTACTAAGCAATACGTATTTCATGAAGGAAGGTCTTACAAAATCATTCAGCAAGGAATGAGTTCTCCTGAAGTTAGGTGCCGTCGAATGGTTATTGCGTTAATTTTTTATCTTGTTCTCGGTGATTATTCAGCTGCTTATGACTATTTTAAGCATGGCGAATTTAGGGATAAATTAAACGCACTTATTCCGCCATCTGCTACTACCACTCTTATAAATAAAGTCATGGGATATAACAACGGTTCGTTGCATTCAACCGCCGTTGTTGGTGGAACTACAGAACTTACTCAACCCAACGCAGTAGCCTCTGGAGCCGCTACTGTTCCTTATGAAAAAATAAGAACGTTGCTGAATAGTGCTATTGAAAGGCTTGCTAAGTCAGACAAATAAACCCTCGGCGGCGTTTAGAGAAAGTTCTCATTCAGCGAGACCATTAAAAGGGTTTTTGGCAATTTTGAGCGAAAAACACCCTAAATGGTAGAAATTTAGACAATTCAAACAGCTCTATGCTGCTCAATGGTCTATTTTTTTACAAAAGATCCACTACCATCACCATTCAGGAATGGAATAGTCATTTTTGTAACAATATTAGTGGGTTCAGATGCAAACTCAACTAAATTTTCTCCATCTACAAGCATAGGAAATTTCATTCCATAAGGATTTGGCCAATATGCTTTTAATAAATTTCTTTTGCAATAAGTTAGTTTCCAAATAACTCCGATTGGTCCAATAGCAAGTGCTAAATGATCTCCATGCTTTGACAATTTAACTTTACCATAAACCGGGTTGTAATATGTACCAGCATATCTACTTAATTCTGGTACTGTGCCGGACTCACATTTATCTGAGAGAGCAATTAATTTTTCTTTGGCAAAAAAATCTATTTTTTCTTGTAAAAATATGTAGCTCCAATCTTTTAATAATTGTTTATTAAAATATAAATCAAAAAATCTGCGATACAACGCTTCTGGTAGCTGATTACCCCAAGTGTTAGTTAGAATAACAATACCAATTTCTTCTTCAGGAATATAAGCCATAAGCGCATGCATCCCCATTCCGCCACCAGGATGATAAAGTACGGTGTTTGGTTGATATTCTTGTTTATCAATAAACCATCCCATGCCATTGTTCTGCTTGTGCTCTCCATGTAAGTTGACATCATGCTCAGAGTTTTTAATTAAGGTTTGTGGTGAATGTATAACTTGCATGTTTTTTGTACTAACTAATTGAATTTTACCATTGGTCCCATTTTGTATATTAAATATTAACCATTTTGCCATATCCATTGCACTCGAATGTATTCCACCACTGCTTCCTGGATCTTTTACAGATGCTCGCACCTTTGAAGAATAAGGAGAGTTTATTGGATATGCATAAACTTTGCCTGCTAATTTGGCAAATGGTTGAGCTATATCTTCTAATTGAAAAATACTTTCTTCATCCCCGTAAGAGTACGTCATTTGCAGGGGGTTAAATAAGTTATGGTGTAAATTATCAATAAAGCTTTTACCACTAATTTTTTCAATAATTTTTCCGGCAAGCATTGGGAAAATATCTTGGTAGGCAAACTCTGTTCTAAATGGGGCTACAGGTTTAATAAATCGTAGCGCATAAATGGCATGGTTCAAAGTATACCCGAAATTCCCAGTTAGAAGATCAACCGCATCCGCTGGCAGTCCACTATCATGTGCTAGTAAATCTCGAACTTCAAATGTTTTTGTCGTATTAGAATCATAAGGTTTAAATTGAGGATATAGAGTTACAATTTTAGTATTCCAATTATATTTACCTTGATCAATTTGCATAGCTAATAGTGTTGCAGTAAAGGACTTCGTAAGAGATGCTATATCAAATATGGTATTAGCGGTCACTGGGGAGCCAGTTGTATCCCGTTTCCCAAATCCTTGTGCATAAATAATTTTATCGTCTTTCACTATAGCAACTGCCATTCCAGGGATTTGCCAGTTTTTCCTAGATTGTTCAGCATAGTCGCTAAATTGAGTAAGAATTTGACTCATTGGCATCTCAGGTTGTTGTGCATCCGATGTAAAACATGATGTAATTGATAAAGTTACAATTAAATGTATTAGTTTAGATTTAATCTGACAGTTTTTAATAATATTAAGTTATCCTATGTTAATTTGTTAAATTTACAAAACTGGTCTGATGGGCAAACTGAGATCTATCAAGCAATACACTGATTGTAACAATCTAATCATGAGCACGCTACCTGCATTTTTGGCAGATGGCTATTAATCGGTAAAAAATTGCGAGTCTGCAATAATTGAAGATAGGCAATTTTGCTCAAATAGCCGAGAATACGGGGTGTAAAATGATTTTATAGAAAAACCTGATATGAGTGGATGGTTATGGATCTGGATTTTATCGGCCATGCGTATTTACGCAGCGTTGATTATTTGCCCAATGTTTGCCAAAGGGGTAATACCACGGACAGTTGTACTGTTACTGGCCAGTATTTTTGCGATTATCATAATTCCCCAACTAATTGCCAGTCAAGCCGTTGAGAAGATCGGAGTTTGGCTGCGGCTCATTATCCTGTTGAAAGAGCTGGGCGTTGGCATAATTATCGGGTTTGTTTTTAGCTTACCACTCTGGTTGGTAGAAAATGTCGGCAATCTGATTGATGCCCAACGCGGGGAAGAATTGGGGGCGGTTATAAATCAGTCAACCAAAAGTCCGTCATCGTCGCTTTCCAAGCTGTTATTGAATGGTTTTTATGTTTATTTACTGGAAGCCAATGGTTTGCTGTTATTGTTAAAAACGTTGTGGCAAAGTTATGGTCTTTTTCCGCTATTGTCATTGCAGGTTAATTTACAGGCCATTCCGGAAATTGTCATCAGCGCCTTTGCCAAATACTTTTTTTGGCTGGTAGTTTTGGCTCTTCCGGTGGTGTTTTTAATGTTTATTGTTGAAATTAGCCTGGGAATATTTAGTTCATTTGTCCAAAAATTAAATGTAACCAATATGGCAATGCCGATTAAGAGCATTGTCGCGATATTTTTTTTAGTCTTTTATGTGGGAATTATTTATCATGTTACGGTGTCAAAAGTACTTGTTTCGTTTGTTGAAAAAATTTCGATATTGTAGTTTGCTTGGAATGGTGGTTTTTTTAAGAGCCTGTAATCAATATTCCAACACCCTGGTTAATAATGTTAATCAGGAAACCGCCAATTTGATTATTCTGGAGCTGGCAAAGCAGCAGATTAATACCAGAAAGCAGGAAGCTAAAGATGGCACTTTTAGTATTTTGGTGCAGAGTAAAGATCAATTGCGGGCACTGGAAGTCTTAAAAGCTAACGGCTTGCCTTTGAATGCCTACGATTCTTTAGGCAGTGTTTTTAAAAAAGACAGCTTTATTTCATCACCGTTAGAGGAACAAAGTCGGTTTATTTATGCCCTGCAACAGCAGGTATCCGATATGATTTCCAGCATGGATGGGGTAGTCGCAGTGCATTGTCAGATTAGCCTTGCCCCCAGCAGTGACAATTTATGGAAGAACGACCAAATTAAACCGGCTGCCGCGGTATTTATCAAATATAAGGAAGGTTTCCGGCTGGATATCTATGTCAACCGGATTAAACAACTAGTAGCCAATTCCGTTCCCGGTTTAACTTCTGACCGCGTTGAAGTTTTAACGGTAACGCCACTTGATAATTAGCCAGCTAACATAATTTTAGAAAATTAAATATGGAATTTAATCAACATCTAAGGCTGTTTAAAAGTACCTACCGGGATAATCCGTGGTGGCTGTTTGCGGGACGAAATTTTAGAGTAATAGCCAGGAATAATTGTGACTCACTGGATATTGCGGCGGTTGAATTTTATTATGATCAAAAAGTTTATGAGACGATCAAAAAATTACTGACCAGGCGTGAGATAACCCAGCTTGTTGATAATGGTAGCATTGAAATAATTGGGCTAAGTCTGGAGGCTCATTTGCCGCAATATTACCTGTTTGAGCTGCATAAATTTGTCAATAAAACTGGCGCAATTGGTTTTATGTTACTGTGTTTGGACACGTTGGAACACTGTGATTATGCGGTATTTTTGAATTGTTTATTATTTAATGAGGTTAAACGCCCAGCCACCGTTATATTTTCTGAACGTGAGCGCGAGATATTGTATTTCATCATGTCCGGCAAAACCTATGGCGAAATCGCCGCTATTCTTTCCGGCATTCACGGCAAGGTAATCTCCGCTAGTTGTATCGGCAAAATTGTCCGAAGTTCCCTGTATTCAAAGTTTGAGGTTTGGAATAAATTTGAACTACGGCAGACATTGCTTCGTTCCGATTGGGTACGACAAGTTCCAGCAAGCATTATCAATTATCGGGTCAATAATGCCCGGAAAAGGTCGCACAAAAATGTTGCATGATTATGTCAAATTATTTGCCGAAGTTTATCGGCATGAGCTTTTTAATATCGTCGATGTCGCAGCTAAAATTAATTACCTGTCGGTAAGTTTAAAAAAGTTACTGAACATTAGCAGCAACGATGAGGCATTGCAGGGGAATATTGATTTTACCCGAACCAGGAAGATTAATAAGCAGATTATCGAGGGCGGCAGATCGTGCAGCTTCTTTAGTGCCGGAAAATTTAATAACAAAAGTCATGCTTTTAAGATTAGCAAATACCCAATTTATCATCCAGTATCGGAGAGAGTAATTGGGGTGTTCAGTCTTATCCGAAATGCACAGATAGTTAATTGGGATGAGCCGGCAAGCCCCCAGCTTGAGTCGCTGCAGTTTGGCTTGGAAGATGATAAAGATTTTTCGCAGATTGATGAATTAATTTTGTTTTATGCCAGTATCGGTTATACCCAGGGGGAAATTTATCATCTGATTACCCACCAAGAGCGCCGGCACATTTCTTTAAACGGTTTTAAGTATTACTATAACCGCTTATTAGATAAAACCCAGTCATCGGCATTGAGTGATATTATCAATAATAACAGCTATTTGAAAAAGCGCTGTTTTGTTCCCAACGGTTTGATTAAAGCCAATGCTTTAATCATTTAAAGTGATTATGAAAGACTAATGGTAATTTATGGTGATTAAAATTAAATGGCAGAATATTGAATTTTATCTGAAGGTTAATTCTTCGGTCATCAGCTATTATATAGCTGAGCAATATCAAAGTGATATTGACAACCAGATTAAATACCAATATGGCTATTATGAGCTGGTTTCTCAGATAATGCAGCAACTGAGATTTTGCTTTGTCGGGATTAGTCTATTGGCCGCGCATAGCGAGGTGAATACCAATAATTTTCACTCATTCCCCTTAGAGCTTGAAATTGGCAAGATTGGGGCGGTCGAATTTATGCTTTTTTGTCCTAGCTCAGGTGATTTATCACGGGTGCTTTGCCACTACTTTGCCAGGAAATCACCGTTGTCGCTTAATAGTAACACGAATATTTCCGATATTAGTGTCGAAAATCCAGCGCAGCCAATCTGGGATGAGCATAATGAATTATCCTACCCACTGCTAACCGGCGTAGCCCAGCTTTCACCGCAGGAGTTCGCCAAACTAGAAGTCGGTGATGCGGTTATTTTACAAGAGATTGAGCCGTTTATTCAATTAGGGCATAGTTTATACGTTATCTTAGAGTGTCCGGTCAACGGAATTACCACGGTTAAAGGGGTTAATTATCATGAAGGATAATCACGCAATAGAACAGATTAAAGAGTTTAAACACAAAAAATCATTGCTGGTTTCAAATGAGATTAATGAGTTAAACCGGGAGATTACCGGTGTGGAAGAGGAAATCTGCCAGCTGCGCAATTATCTACACCAGTTACGAGAAGAGCAGGTCAATTATAAAAAAGAGTTTTATGTCCGATTGACCGAGCTGGAAAAATTTTCAGGAAATGTTTTTGTCGAACTTGATTTAGAACTTGAAAAATATACCTGGAAAATTGATCAAAAAATTGAAAGCATAAATAGTACCGAAGAACAATTAAGTGAATTACAGCATAAGCAGCAATTATTAAAAAAGCAATATTTAGCACTCATGCGCAAGATCGAAAAATACAATTATTTACAAGATAGCTTGACTGAGGTTGGTGAATGCTAGAACTCTTCAGAATGCTTGACCTTTCTAGCCGAATTTACTGGTATTGTCGTGGCCGCTATGAGATTTTTGACTCGGGAAATATTCCACAGCCTTATTCCGATAACGATTCGGAGTTAAAAATCTCCCGGTTTGACCAGCTGGATGAGTTGATGGTGTTTGCTTGTTTGCCGGCAGCCAAGATCTATTGGGTGTGTCGTGAAATTCTGCAAAAATTAATTATCTGTGATAGCAGTATTCGCTTAAATGGGCGGGTATTGCAAAAAATTGAAACTTATTTTTCGCATAAGCTTATTGCCAAGGTCTTTGCTACGATCCCGGAGCAAGACTTGGCATTAGCCGCATTAATTTTGGACACCGATTTTGATACGCTAATTTACCAATTAGCCCATTATTTATTTAATCATAGCCCAATAGAGCAGTTTACTGTAACCAAGCGTTTTGCGGCAGGGGACGGAGACAATACTAAATTACTTGAACTGTGCCAACAGGTAGATTTTAGTGAATATCTAGCCGAAATATTGCCCGCCACAATGGTTGCCAGCTATCCACTGATACAAAAAATTATAACAAAGAAAACGAATGATTAAAAACCGACTGACTGATTTTTGGGTCAATAATAAAGAGATTGCCCTAGTATTAACCATTATAATGGTTTTGTCAATGATGATAATTCCGTTGCCAACCGGTCTGATGGATATGATTATTGCGTTTAATATCGCGATTTCATTATTGATTATGATGGTCGTAGTTTATATGCAATCATCAATTTCATTAACCGCCTTTCCGACAATTTTGTTGGTTTTAGCACTAATCCGGATTGGGATTACCGTTTCAACCAGCCGTCTGATTTTGCTTGAAGGCGATGCCGGTGAAATTGTTTCAACCTTCGGTGAGTTTGTAGTTGGTGGAAATATCATTGTGGGGATGATTATTTTTATCAGTATTACCATTATTAACTTTATCGTAATTACCAAAGGCTCGGAAAGGGTTGCTGAAGTTGCTGCGAGATTCTCACTAGATGCGATGCCGGGTAAACAGATGTCGATTGATAGCGATTTACGAGCCGGAAATCTTAGTAATGAAGAGGCTAACCGCTTACGGAAAAATTTAGGTCTGGAAAGCAAATTATATGGAGCCATGGATGGTTCAATGAAGTTTGTGAAAGGGGATGCGATCGCCAGTATTGTCGATATATTGATTAATCTTATTGGCGGTTTGGCGATTGGTTTATTGCAAAGAGGAATGAGTTTTTCTGCTGCCATAACCCAATATTCAATTCTTACTATTGGGGATGGGCTGGTACAGCAGATCCCGGCATTACTTATTTCCATTACCGCCGGGATGATGATTACCCACGTTAGCGACTCCAGCGAGGATTCCAATTTGGGTAATAATATGTTAAACCAAATCTTTACGCAGCATAAATCAATTTTTGCAGCGTGTTTGCTGATTTTGATTATGGCGGTCATTCCTGGTATGCCAAGTCTGGTTTTTCTGGCCTTGTTTGCACTGCTGTTCTTTGTTGCCATCTTGGTCAAACGAAAAAATCGTCGCCAGAATAATGCCAGTGAATCTACCGTATTTCTTGAAGATGCGGAAAACAATAATAGTGATAATGATGAGCTGACCAACATTAATAATTTTAAAATTGTGCCATTAATGCTGGGACTGCCGGAAGATTTGCGTAAAACCGAGCATTTGAAAACGGTAAAACAGATTCTTACTTCGGTTCGACAGGAAATAGCCTACGAAATCGGCGTTACCATTCCGCAAATTATTATCCGTTACCATAAAAATATGCCAGCGGATGAGTTTAAGTTATTAGTTTCTGAAATTCCAATTGTTGATGGCAAATTTTATTGGGAACGAATATTGTTGCTGGATACTCAGCCGCAAACAACAGCAGTATTGAACATGAATCAGATGGTCAAAAATAGCTACGAATTTGGTGAAGCTAAATTGGGGATTTGGATTGATTTTAATAATAAACAGATTTGTGATCAATATGATATTCATTATATTAATTTTGAACAATTCATGGTTTTTCATTTTAAATCACAAATCCGGCGGTACATGTCAGATTTTCTGGGAATACAGGAAGTAAAAAATATTCTGGATCAAATGACTGAATATCAGGAATTGATTAAAGAGTTACTGCGGATGATTTCTTTAAATAAAATTACTGAAATATTCCAGCGGTTGGTAACTGAAAATATTTCGATTCGTAATTTCAAATTGATTCTGGATGCCATGCTTGAGTGGTCGCAAAAGGAAAAAGAACCAATTATCTTAGTAGAGTACGTCCGACAGGCTATGGGACGCTATATCGCACATAAGTTTAGTAATGGTTCTTATCTTATTCCGGTAATTACAATCTCAATTGATCTCGAAGACATGCTGCGGGACAGTATCCGTTTTGCCAACAGTGGTAGCTATCTGGCATTGGATCCCAACATAATAGATAGTATTCATAATCAATTGGTTGAGATTTTAAATGCTGCTGCCGGGGTTAATAATTTAGCGATTATTACACAATTTGACATTCGCCGTTACCTGCGCTCGGCAATTGAGAAAAGACATCCGAATATCCCGGTATTATCTTTTCAGGAACTGGATAACTTAGTTGAGTTTAATAATATTGGAACCATTGAGTACCATGATTCTGAATAAATAAAGAATAATAACGCTAGTGTGTTTGGCTAGCATCAACTAAAAAGATAGTTATTTTCCTGTTGTATAAAGGTAGGAAGGAAATGTTTAAATGGAATTTATTGCAGACCATGGTCATGATTTTTTTGGTACTACTATGTGGTAGGGGCTATAGCGACGATTCGCTTGGTGGAAACCGCTTTGTTCGCTACGATAATTATTTAACCATTGATTATTTATATAGCGTTATTCAAGATACCGCATCCATTGGGACCATTGGTGTTAGTGGCGAAGTTTTGTTTAAAAACAATCTGTGGCTCTCGGCTCAGGCTAGCGGCTTGGTAACCTATGATGTAAGCAATAATAATCGGGGATTATATGATTTGTCGCAAAATAAATCCGGTAGTTCATTTCTAATCCGCGGTGGCTACGGTTTAAATTTTGACAAGTTGAATTTTATTCCATATGCCGGATTTAGTTATAACAATTTGCTGGTTGCTTACAATTATGACAGCTCACAACAATTTCTCATTGAAAATCCGTCATACAACGTATTATTGGGGTTTTTAAGTGAATATGATTTGCTTGAAAGTAGTATGAAAATTCGGGTTGATAATGGCATCAGCTACGATAGTCATAAAACCGTTATGCCAAACACTAGCAATACATTGGGACATATTGACTATAGTAATTATCTTTATCATTTGGGAGTAGAATTACAGTATTTACTGTCATCAAAATTAACAGTGATGGCTTATTACGGTCTTAGTTTGAAGTTTGCCGGCAATGCTGAACCAGTAAATGTTTACTACCCACAAATTAATACATCTTCGGCAAATTTGGTTGATAACGAGAATCTGATAAATTCTTTTGGAATCAAGTTTGGTGTAGTTTTTTGATTTATTTTTAAGTTTAAGTCGGTTAAATTTTTCTCTGGAGATTGTGAAAATGCTTGATTTTATAATGCAACCAGATATTCTATCAGTAATTTTTGTGATTGTATATGTAGGATTTTTTTTGGGTTTTATCACAAAGGACTAAGCCATGCTGCGCAATTTTTTCATCAGTAGACCAGTGTTGGCAATTACTATATCTTTAATAATGATTTTATGCGGATTGGTTGCGTTACTGCACCTTCCGGTAGCTCAATTTCCAAATATTGCACCGCCAACCATTTCGATTAGTGCCTCATATCCGGGAGCAAATGCCGAAACCGGTGCCAAGGTGGTTGCCGCACAGATTGAAAACCAGCTCAACGGGGTTTCGGATCTAATGTATCTACAAACCGCAACTACTTCTACTGGGGCAATCTCAATTACACTCTATTACAATATTGGTGCAGATACCAATTATGCGATCAATGAAGTATTAAACCGTTTGCAATCGGCAATGCGCTTGCTGCCAAAGGTAGTACAGCAGCAAGGTGTAGTTGCGCGTAAAACGTCTCCGGATATGCTGGCGATGGTCTCTTTTTATGCGGATCCATACATAGATTCAAAATGGGTTAGTGAATATTTGCAAAGAACGGTTAAGAATGATTTATTGCTATTATCCAGCGTGGGAACCGTCAACATCCTTGGAACCGGTTCATATGCAATAAATATTTGGCTTGATCCCAATAAAATGGCAAAATATTCCGTTACGGTTGATGATTTGCAAACTGTAATTAATGACCAGAATCGAGAATATGTTATTGGCAGAACTAATGCCGTACCAAATGTTGCTGAGAGTCATTTAACACTTAGCATAATTGGGCAGGCGATGTATTCAACTCCTAAACAGTTTGAAAATATTATTATTAGAAATAAAGGGAATCAAGTTGTAAAAATAAAAGATGTCGCCCGGGTTGAATTAGGCTCCAACAACTACAATACGATAGCACAGGTTAATTTCAGAAATGAATCCGGCAAATTTTTTAATTATCCATGTGCGTTGATGATGATCTATACCGTGCCCAATGCCAACCAGTTGGAATCAATTAAGCAGGTAATGAATAAGATTAAAGAAGATTCGCAGCGTTTTCCTGTAGGCTTACAATATAAATTAACCCTCGATAATTCAAAATTCGTATCTGCTTCGGTCAAAAATGTTGATGATACCTTGGAAATTGCTATCATGCTGGTGGGAATAGTTATTTTCTTGTTCCTCCGCAACTGGCGTGCCAGTATAATTGCAATTATTTCGATTCCGGTATCGGTTATCGGCACGATGGCTTGTCTTTATTTGCTGCATTTTTCGTTAAATACGTTAAGTTTATTTGCCATGGTCTTGGCGATTGGAATCGTGGTTGATGATGCGATCGTAATTGTTGAAAACATCGAGCGATTACGAATTGAACATCCAGAGTGGTCACTGCGGTTGGTTATTGAAGAAACCATGCGTGAGGTTTTTGGCGCAGTCATTGCCATAGTTTTAGTTTTAAGTGTGGTCTTCATTCCAGTAATGGTTTTAGGCGGTCTTGCCGGCATAATGTATCGGCAATTTGCGGTGACTATTTCCTGTGCCGTTGTTCTCTCCGGTATTTGCGCATTGACCTTTACCCCGGCAATAAGTTACCTGTTATTGAAATCAAATACCCATCCACCTAAAAAATCAAGCTGGTTTAATCGACTAATTGATCAATTAACCACAATTTATGTATCCATAGCCAGTCATTTAATTTATCACAAAAAAACCGCATTAATATTTTGGTTCACTATTCTGATTGCGATGGGGGGAATGTTTAAATCCATTTCGCGTGGATTTATTCCGAATGAGGATCTGGGCTTGGTATTTGGAACGATAAATTTGGCATCCTCTAGTAATTTGGCTCAGACCAAAATTAAAGTTGATGAAATGGTAAAGAAGTTAACCAAAAATCCATATATTGATACCATTACCAGTGTTACTGGATTTGATTTTCTTGATTTTAGTAGTCAAAAAACCTATGCTGCGACCTTGTTCATTATTTTAAAAGACTGGTCTCAACGCACTAGTCCCGACAGTAGTTCGGATCACGTAATTGAACAAATTAATGCTTTACAAAAGAATGAACCGGGAATAACGATTCAGGCATTTAAACAACCACCGATGCGCGGACTTAATACTACCGGTGGCGTAGAGTTCTTTGTTGAAGATTTAATTACCGGAGATCCTAAAAAATTACAAAAAATTGTCGATGAATTCATAAACAGACTTAAACAGCATAAAGAAATAGCTGGCGGGTTTCAAACCTTAAATACTAATGTCCCGGTTATGTCAATCATCCCAGATATAGACCGCGCCAAATTTTTTGGGGTAAATTTAAATTCCGTATATAATTCAATTCAAGCGATGTATAGTAATTTTTATGTAAATTATGCCTACATAATGCAGGATTTAGTGTGGGTTATTATCGAGGCTGATTATCGCTTCCGGGCAACCATCCAAAATCTGAGCAATGTGTTTGTTCATTCTTCGACAACCAATGAAATGATTCCTATTAACAGCATGGTACAAGTAAGCACTTCGCGCAATGCGCAGGTCATCCAACGTTTTAATGATTATTTTGCCTCTAAGGTGACCCTCACTCCGGCACCGGGATATTCCATGGGAGATGTAATGAATGTTGTTACCCGCGAGAGCAGTTCTTTGCCGCAAGGGTACAGCTATGAATGGTTTGGCACTAGCTACCAGCAGCAGCAATCCAAGTCGACATCTAAATTAGCGTTTGGTTTTTCCTTGATTATGATTTATTTGGTGCTTGCCGCCTTATATAAAATGTGGCGTTTACCGCTGGTAGTTTTACTGGGTATTCCGTGTGCGTTATTTGGTTCTGCCGTTTTTCTATTGCTCAGCGGTAAAACCAATGACTTATATTTTCAGATCAGTTTGATTACATTGCTGGGGCTATCGGCAAAAAATATTATTTTGTTGACTGAGTTTGCATTACAGAATTATAAAAATGGGATGGGCGTTGAGCAAAGTGCCATCTATGCGCTGCAACTACGTTTTAGACCGATCGTAATGACCTCGGTAACCTTTATCTTGGGTGCATTGCCACTGGTATTTGCAAGAGGTGCTGGTGCCAATGCCCAGCACTCCGTCGGTTTAGGTATTATTGGCGGTATTCTTGGTTCGGTTTTAATCGGTACTTTATTGACTCCCGCATTATTTGTGATGTTTATGAAAAATAAAAAGATATCCCGCGATGAGGACCACTGATCCGGCAACTATACGCACCGTCTTTGAATTCTCGTTTTGAGATGGCTTTGGTAATTATCCGCAAAAAATGCAGGTATGAATCTTATTCCGCAGGCAATACAATGCTGGAATTAATATTTTATACAGGATTAAGTGAATGAAGAAATTATTAGTTAGCAGTTTAATATTTATGTCTTCTGCCTCGGTTTATGCCATGGACAGTAATAAAGTTGATTTCTATTTTGGTAGTGGTGTCCATAGCATGGGTTTTACCTTCCAAGGCTATAATGTGACATCTGGTAAGGCTCACGCAGAAGGACTTAGTGCAAATAGGATGTACAATGATCATCTTGAATTGATATTTGATGCCAATCGTAGCGGCTCTGAAGATGTAGCTAAAGATTTTTACAATGCTAGTATGAGGCACGTATATGGACTGGAGACTAGCTCCGACGTAAAGCCATCAAAATTAAACTTTTATTTTTATGGCGAAATGACCATAAATGGTGAAAGAGTATATGGAGGACAGCAACTATATACCACCCTTCCGATTTACCAGGTATATATTGCTCAAGGGCATAATTCAAATAATAATTGGTGGTTTGGTGATAGTGGTGGTCGAGTAGAGTGTTCAGGATACTGTCTTGACTCCACGCCAAAGTATATACAGGTGGTGATAATGCATTCTACTTATGATAGTTGCTATCGCATCAGTCAATATAACGGGTCGTATAATAAGTTTTTGGTAAGCCAAGCCGATTGCATTAGCTCTGGAGGTTGGTAATTTAATAAAAATTTTGCCATTGACTATGTTTGTTCTCCTCGTTATTATGGTTTAATCTAGATTTAAGATGATACTAAATTTTACCGAAAGGTCTATGTCATGGGTAAACAAAAATTATTTAATAAAGCAATTGGTTTCGTGCTTTGTAGCACTTTGCTAGTCGGGTGCAATAATGGTTCAAGCACTGCTTCAAGTTCTGATTCAAGCGCGGAGCCTGCAACTCCAGGGCAAATTAGTCTGGCTCTGGATCACCGCAAGCTGGTTGCGGGAAGTAGCACTAATGGGACTATAACAGTCTCGTCACTGCCGTCGGATTATGATAAATCTCAGCCATTGATAATTAATGTTTCTGTAAGTAATACTAACGTAGCGCTGGAAAGCCCCACCACATGTATGATTAATAATGCAGAAATCAACAGTAGTTGTCAAATAAGTGTTCGTGGAGTTGATGCCGGTACTACGGTAGTTCAGGCGAGCATCGCCGGAAGTGCGGCTGGCGAAAGCAGTAGTTTAACGGTTTACCCGCTGTTTGCCTATATAAGCAATTGGGGTGACTTTTCTATTACTCAATGCCGGGTTAATGCCGATACCGGAATAATATTAAATACGTGTGAAATAAAGGAATCTAGCGCTAGTTTTTCTTTAGTGACACCTGAGCGGATATCATTTTATCATCATACTGCCTATATACCAAACTCCGGTGGTGGGTTGGGATTTATAACCGCCTGTGCTGTCAACGATGAGTCAGGTATTAACTTTTCATCATGTTCTAACCTCGTTTCGCCATATATCGATGCCCCCAATGGAATTACAACCAATAATGGCTATCTGTATCTAACTGCGCATATTCAGGATGTTAGCGGGGGATATGGTTATACCAAATGCAAGCTAAACTCATTGGGACAGGTAGAGTCTTCAACCTGTAGCATTAATTATTTCCCGGCTTCAGCAGGACACCCCAGTGGTATTACTGCCAACAATAATTATGTGTATGTCTGGTCTTTTTCGTCGAATAATTATACACAATGTAGTGTTAATCCGGAAGGTGGCAGCTTAATCGGATGCATATCTACGGCGCCAAGCGAGTTGGTAAATCCGAATGAATTAATTTTTTATGCCAATAATGCTTATTTTGCAAATGAGAATGGTAATGGCTTGGCTGTTTGTCCGGTGGGGGAATCAGGAATCCTTGGAAGCTTGTGTAGCCGTACGACGTTACCCGAACTTTTCCCTAATCCTTCATCAATTGACATAAAGAGCGGTTTTGCCTATATTACTAATTATATAACCAATAATTATACGCTGTGTTCAATAGGTATTGATGGGGTTATTGACTAT
>CAZATM010000116.1:0-12520 GCA_964488065.1 uncultured Neisseria sp. | reverse complement strand
GGCTGTCATTGATTGAAAAAAAACGTGATATATGAGAAAATCGGGGGTTAATCATCTATTTTTATAATCAGCAATTTTTATATTGCGATTACTTTGCTATTAAGTTTCAGATTTAATTGATGAAAATAATTACAGTATGTTGATAAGTGAGCTCTAGCAGCCATTTATCAGAAAAGTTTACACTATGATTTGAACGATTGAATGTTGTCGATTATTCAAATTTTGCTAAAAGAACAGATAAATACGCCATGAAAATAATATTTCGACCAAAAATATTGGGGACGCTATTATTAGGGATCTTCACTTTAACTACTACTTCGACAGTTTTTGCTGATAATGTTACGGCTAGTTCACCGGTTAGCACCGCACCGGTAACTAACACAAGCAATTTGGCACCAGCAAAAGATCCATCAGCGATCTTAACGGCACCAACACATGATAATGATGATGACACTGCCAGCAATAATGACACCAGTAATCAGAATAACGCTACTGCCAAAACTACACCGGTAGCAGCAGCTCCTGCTACATCAAGACAATCTCAGGATGCGATTGGTAATATGTTGTTGCAATCCGTTAGCCTAATGGGAATTGCCTATAAATGGGGTGGCAACACTCCTGATACCGGTATGGATTGCAGTGGTTTTGTCCGTTATGTCTTTAAAAAATCATTGGGAATTGATTTGCCGCGCACTGCTGCCGAAATGGCGCGGGTGGGCAAGCGGGTTAGTATTGACCAGTTACAACCTGGTGATTTGATATTTTTTAACACTCGTCGAGGCTCAAATACCCATATCGGAATTTATCTTGGTGGCAATAAATTTATTCAATCGCCACGTACAGGGGAAAATATCCAGATTAGTGATTTAAGCGGTTATTGGGCGCAGCACTTTAATGGTGCTAAGCGGGTAGTCCAGGAAACTTCTGATAGTGATGGCGATACCTCATTGCAAAACTTCCAGAATGTTCGTGATGAAGCCTTGCCGGTGGCTCGTCGTGCTTATAGCAAAAAAGGTCGTCATTCGTCACACCATTCCGCACGAAGTACCAGTCGCAAGGGTAGCCATGCAACGACAGTAAAAACCAAGTCAAGCGCCAAAACAAAGACTAAATCAAGGAAGAAGAAACATTAATGGCTAAACAGTTGGTTCTACCGGTTTGGAAACGCGACAATGGTGAAATTATTTCCTGTACCGAAAAAATCAAAGTCATGCGTGAAAATCTTGAAGAGTTATTACAATCGCTGCAAGACGCATACGAGGATGCCTTATTGATGGACGTATCTTCACAACAATTTCAGCAATTTTTGCTTGAAGCAGTTAAGAATCTCGAAAACCCCTACGCTTAATCAACAGTTATATTTCTATAGCTATTGCGTATAGAAATTCTAAGGAAACGCATGTTTAGTAAATTTGAAATTTTAATCGGATTACGCTATATTCGCGCCAAACAGCGGAACCGCTTTGTGTCATTTATCTCATTAACCTCAATTATTGGAATTGCCTTGGGGGTTGCGGCGTTGATTACCGTGCTATCGGTGATGAATGGCTTTCAACGCGAAATTCGTAATAAAATTGTCGGGGTTACTTCGCATATGCAAATTATGTCGCCGAGTAATTCAATTAGCAATTGGCAGGATATTGGCAAATTAGCTCTGCAGGATAAAAATGTTCTGGCTTTTGCACCGTATATTGATGGTCAAGGTTTAATTTCATTTGATGGCAGTGTTGGCGGCGTGTTGATTCGTGGGATTGATCCGCAGTTGGAACCGCAGGTTGACGATATTACCAAACAAATGAGTAAGGGGAGTTTTAGTTCACTGGAGTCTTCTACTTACAATATCGTAATTGGAATTGATCTGGCACGGCAGATGGGTGCTGGAATTGGCGATAAAATTACCATCATTACTCCGGATGGACAAATTACACCAGCAGGGATGATTCCCCGGCTGAAACAGTTTACCATTAGTGCTATTTTTGATACCCATATGGCAGAATATGATAGTTCGCTGGCGTATATCGGCTTAAAACAGGCGCAGGTATTATTTCAAACTCCTGATAGCGTGACTGGAATTCGGCTGAAAGTCAATGATGTCATGAAAACCCAGCAAATCAAAGAGCAGTTGTATAACATTATACCACCGAGTTTAATGATTCAGGATTGGATTGACAACCATCAAAATTATTTTGCAGCGGTTGCCATGGAAAAGAAAATGATGTCAGTAATTCTTTTTCTAATTGTGGCGGTAGCGGCATTTAATCTGGTTTCAACGTTGGTGATGTCGGTAAATGAGAAAAAGTCGGATATTGCTATTTTGCGAACGATGGGTGCATCAGAAAGCAACATTATGAAAATATTCATGCTGCAAGGCGCGGTGTCGGGGATTATCGGAACAGTCAGCGGGACGATTTTGGGGGTGTTGCTGGCTTATTTTGTCGGTGATATCGTTCATGGAATCGAATTAATCACCCATACCCAGTTGATTTCCGGTGCGGTATATTTTATTGATTATTTGCCGTCAAAAATTGAGCTTAGTGATGTGGTAACTATCTTTGTTGCCTCAATTATCCTGAGTCTGGTGGCGACAATTTATCCGAGCCGAACTGCGGCTAAAACCAATCCTGCGGAGGCGTTACGCTATGAGTAATAATCTGTTAAGTTGCCGGAATCTGGCAAAAGCCTTTCCTCAGGCGGATGCTCCGGATTTGGAGATTTTTAAGCAGGTGAATTTTGAACTGGAAGCTGGGCAAACCATGAGTATTGTCGGTAGTTCCGGTAGCGGCAAAACCTCTTTATTGCAGATACTGGCGGGCTTGGATACTGCCAGCGATGGGCGGGTTATTATCTGTGGTGAGGAAATTGGTGCGCTATCACAAAATCAACTCTGCCAATTACGTAACAAAAATCTGGGGTTTATTTATCAGTTCCACCACTTGTTGCCGGAATTTACTGCGCTGGAAAATACTTTAATGCCGTTAACCATTGCCGGCAAGGATGACCATGCCGCAGTTGAGCATGCTACTTATTTGTTAAATGAATTGGGCTTGGGGAAGCGCTTGACTCATTATCCGAGCCAATTATCCGGTGGTGAGCGCCAACGGGTGGCGATTGCCCGTGCCGTTGTCAATAATCCGAAAATTATTTTTGCCGATGAACCCACCGGTAATTTGGATAATACCACTGCCAATCAGGTGCTGGAAGTATTTTTTAAATTACAGCAGGAATTACATACCAGTTTGATTATCGTAACTCATGATGTCGCGATTGCCGCTAAAACCGAACTGAAATATACCTTGCATAATGGTAGCCTGCAATTAAGTTAGTAGCAAATAAAAACCGGCATATAATTTTTTTAATGCCGGTTTTCTATAAGTATGCTTAACTTATATTAAGTGTTTAACTCCATCGCGTTCTTCGCATAATTCATTGTAAGTTGCCATCATCCGCTCACGGCTGAAATCGCTGATATCCAGTCCTTGCACAATGGTATATTCACCATTTTTACAAGTACATGGGAAACCATAAACTACGCCTTCAGCAATGCCATAGCTGCCATCAGATGGAACACCCATGCTGACAAATTGTCCTTCTTTGGTACCCAAAACCCAATCCCGCACGTGCTCAATTGCCGCATTGGCAGCCGAAGCCGCTGAAGATAAACCGCGTGCTTCAATAATTGCAGCACCGCGTTTTTGCACGGTCGGAATGAAGTCATTTACTAACCATTCCTGACTAACCAAGCCTGTAGCTTTTTGACCTTTAACTACTGCGGCTGAAATATCCGGATATTGGGTTGCTGAATGATTTCCCCATACCACGATTCCATTGATATCGGTAGTGTGGCTGCCGGTTTTAGCCGCTAATTGTGAATAAGCCCGGTTATGATCCAAACGTAACATTGCCGTGAAATTGCGCGGGTTCAATCCTGAGGCATTTTTTAGCGCGATTAGGGCATTGGTATTGGCTGGGTTACCAACCACTAAAACTTTAACATTTTTATTCGCTACGGCAGCTAATGCTTTACCTTGCACGGTGAAAATTGCGCCATTAGCTTCCAATAAATCTTTACGCTCCATACCTTTTGAACGCGGACGAGCACCAACTAAAATTGCAATATCGGCATCTTTGAAGGCAACCATTGGATCCGATGAAGCAGTGATTCCGTGTACTAGTGGAAATGCACAATCATCCAACTCCATAATCACACCTTTCAAGGCATTCATTGAAGGTTCAATTTCCAATAACTGCAAAATTACCGGTTGGTCTTTACCCAGCATATCTCCGCTGGCGATTCTGAATAACAAGCTATAACTAATTTGTCCGGCTGCTCCGGTTACTGCTACACGTACAGGTGCTTTCATAGGCAAACTCCGTCTAAAATATTAACAAAGTGTATATTTTAGCAAAAAACCCCCCGTTCAGGTAGAATAACTACTTATAATTTTTTTAATTGAGATAATTAAAAAAATCTATGCTTATCGCCTTTGAAGATTAAATTTTTTTGTCGGTCGAAAAATTTGTTGCTGACACTATTTTATTCATAGTGTGGTTTAGCTATTTGCGGTATCTAAATATTCAATGTTAGTTGAGTGCCGGTTTATTTTTAGTGATTTTATTGTTTTAATTATGTAAAGGAATTAACTGCTTATGTTAATGTATCCACACTTTGACCCAGTGGCAATTGCTCTTGGTCCGATCAAGGTTCACTGGTATGGTTTAATGTATTTATTGAGCTTTCTATTCTTCCTCTATGCCGGTAAATGGCGGATTCGGAAATATGGACATCCGGTGTTGACCGAAAAGATGATTGATGATTTTCTTTTCTATGGAGCGTTGGGCGTAATTATCGGCGGTCGACTGGGGTATTGTTTATTTTACCAACCGGGACATTATTTGACCCATCCGTGGGATATGGTAAAAACTTGGGATGGCGGGATGTCATTTCACGGTGGAATGATCGGGGTATTCGTGGCAATCTATTTATTCTGCCGCAAAATTAAAAGCAATTTTTTTGTCTTGAGTGATTTTGTTGCACCGTTTATTCCGGTGTGTTTAATGTTCGGTCGAATCGGTAACTTTATCAATGGCGAATTGTGGGGGCGGTTTTGCAGTCCGGATTTGCCATGGGGTATGGTTTATCCCCAATCGGGTTCAGTGTTGCCACGCCATCCGTCAGAATTATATGAAGCATTGACCGAGGGCGTAATACTATTTGCGGTGTTGGCGTTATATGCCGCGCGCAAAGAGCGTAAATTGGGACAAACCTCTGGAGTATTTATGATTGGTTATGGCTTGGCACGCTTTACCTTGGAGTTTTTCCGGGCACCGGATGCTTTTGCGACCGGAATTGTTGCTTCAACTGGATTGTCTTTGGGGCAATTTTACTCGTTCCCGATGATTCTAGCTGGAGTTCTTATTTTATGGTGGGGCAGCCGCAGCCAAAATCAAACGCAGCATTAAAGTATCTTTACTCTTTTAGTTATAAAAAAATGGCGCTAAATCGCGCCGTTTTTTTATGGATTAATGTGAGTTTTTATCAACCGCAAAATTAACCATTAAGCGATTAAATTGGCGATCGCTAACGATAATATTGAGCGGAGTATTTTTAGGTAGAGTGTTCAGATAATCCAATATTAAATGATCATCGCTGAGTGAGTTAAGTTGCATTAACTCATTTAATTCTGGATTGAAATATGAATATGCGTTTATGGCGGAAAATAGTCCACTTGATTCAGCCATTACCGCTTGCGGTAAAGATTGCTGGATTGCGGTTAGTTTCTTAATCAATGCGTATTTAGGTTCCATCTGGTAAGCAAAAACCTGATCTTTATCCCAGACATCATAATAACGTTTTAATACTGGGTTGCTGGAAAATAAAATAATCCGGTGCTTGGTTGACCAGAGTTTTTCAAATGTCAGTTGCTGCCAATCTTGTTTAGGAGTTAAATAGGAGCCAAAGGTCATTTGTAAATAATTGTGGAAATTATTGATTTCATTATCACTCATATAACCATAATCATCGCGTAGATTATTATCAAAATCTAAAATTATAATCTCATCCGGATTTTCACTGATAAATTCTTTAATTTGGTTGGTAATATCATTGAATGGATCGGTCAGATAATAATTGGAGGTGTAATAAATCGCTTTCTGGGTACAAATCGAGATTTCCAGATAGCGCTCGCCATTACGCAGCTGTCCATAGATGTTATTGGTTTGCGTGTTCAAGTAATTTATGAAGCTGGTTTTTAATTCGCTGCTTTCGCTACCAATTTTAGCCGCAATGATGGCATTGTCGCTAATGCTATCCGGCAAGGTTTCACCGACACAAACTTGACTTGATGGCGCTATCCCATAGGCATTGGCAAAATGAGTGCCAGGAATGGTTATTTGATACAAGTGCTTGGCAGCGATTTTATCCTGATTGTCTTTCATCCAGCTTGAATTTAGGGTATTGTTGCTGGAACAGGCGACCACCAGCAAGGCGGCCGCCAGCGTTGAAAGTTTGGTTAATTTAGAAAGTTGCATACCGTCCTAAGGAATATAGTGTTTGGATAAATAGGTTTCCAGCGCATAACTTGAACCGAGCATTGCTGGATAATCATGCATAATCACATAAACTGGAACTTTGGCCAGAAACGAGCGAAAACGTCCCTTATCAACGAAACGGCAACGGAAATCCGATTCCAGAAAATAATTGATTATGCGCGGAATAATTCCACCGCCGATGTAAACACCGCCAAAGGCACTGGTCATACAGGTTAAATTGGAGGAAATCGTGGCTAATATCCGGCAAAAATGATTAATGGTTTGCCGGGAAATATAGCACTTATTATTGACCCCCATCTCGGTAATTTCGGCAGGAGTCGGCATCCGGGTAATCTGGACATTATTGATTGAGCAGAGTGCTTCATACATCAATTGTAAACCCGGTCCAGAAAGTAATCGTTCCGCCGAGACGTGGTTGTAGCGTTTGTGGACAAATTTCCATAAATTAAACTCTTCGTCGCTAAATGGAACGAAGCTTGAACGCCCACCTTCGGCTGGAATCGCAAAATAGTCATCATTCAGCGGATGTTTGAATAATGTTGCCATACCCAAGCCGGTTCCGGGGCCAATTATTGAAATTGGTTTGGTTGGATTAGCTTCGGTACCGCAAACTTTAACTAGTTGATCTTCAGGTAAGTGTGGAATCGAGAGTGCCAAAGCATGAAAATCATTGAGGAAAATCAGGGTGTCAAAATCAATTTCTTGTTTGGTTTTACTGATTGATGACATATGCCACGGACTATTGACCATAAAGAGATTGTCATCAACGATCGGTGAGGGAACCGCCAGTGCGCCGTGTTTTACTTTATTGCTATAGCCAACCGAATCCAGATAGGCTAAAATTGCGCTGGATAAGCTGGCATAATCGCGGCATTGCAAGGTTTTGGGTTGTTCGTAAACATAAGGTGCGACTTCTACTGCAAAGCGGGCATTGGTTCCGCCAACGTCGCTAACCAGTCGTGGGAAATTGTGCATAAGGTTTCTCCAAATAATTCCGAATAATTAAGGCAAATAGCCTTTTTTGATATAAATATCCAACGCGTAGCTAACGCCCAAAAATGCCGGAAATTCATGAGTAATTACGTATACCGGAATTTTTTCCAGATGTTGCCGCAAGCGACCTTTGTCTTCAAAGCGGCAGCGGAAATCGGATTTAAGGAAATACGGCAATACCCGCGGAACCACGCCGCCACCGATATAGATTCCACCGAAAGCATTGACCATTGTTGCCAGATTTGAACATACCGTACCCAGCATGCGGCAGAAATGATCGAGTGTTAGTTGGCACAACCAGCATTCATTATTCATTGCGCGTGAATTGATTTCAGCTGGAGTTGGCATGGTAGTAATCGGTACTTTCTTGACCGAACAAACTGCTTCATAGATTAACTGCAATCCTGGACCAGAGACAAAGCGCTCAAAGGATACATGCTGAAACCGTTTTTGAGCAAAATCCCATAATTCTACTTCTTCACGGCTTACTGGGGTGAAACTGGAATGTCCGCCTTCGGCCGGAATGGCAATATATTCACCGGTTGGGTGACGAATCAGCGATGCTACGCCAAGTCCGGTACCGGGACCGATTATTCCAATCGGGCGGGCAGTATCAGGTGCATTTCCACCACAATGAACCAATTTATCTTGCGGAATATGTGGAATTGCCAATGCTAGCGCATGAAAATCATTCAAGAATACGATATTTGCCAATCCCAGTTTTTGTTTGGTTTGGCTAATTGAAGTCATTTTCCACGGACTATTAACCATTAAAATCGTGTCGCCGGAAATCGGGCAGGGCATAGCAAAGGCAGCGTGCTCAATTCGTTCAATTTTTTCCATGGCGAAATAAGCTTGAACCGCTTCGCTTAAATCAAGATAATCTTTACAGGGCAACACACGGGTTTTTTCGTAGTTAAATGGACTAATTTCAAGGCTGAAGCGGGCATTGGTGCCGCCGATATCAGCTACCAGACGTGGGAAATTATTACTCATGTTGTCTATTCCTCTCAGGCATGCCAATAAATTTGGCTATCTTGGCGGTTAGCTAGGACAAAACTAATCGGGTAAAGTAAGTTTGGCGCTTTGGCAGCTTCTTCGATAATCGGTAGTTTTTTATCACCATTAATGGCAATGAAAATATGTTTTATCTCAAGAATCCCGGCTAGACTCAGCCCAATCCGTTGATAATTAGCGGTTTTCGGATTGGTGATGATATATCTTTCTGGGGTTAGCTGGGTATCTACCGCCATTTTTAATTCATCACAACAGGGGAATATTGAAGCGGTGTGCCCATCTTCGCCCATTCCGAGAATCGCGATATCAATTTTTTTGATATGCAAATTGGCGTTATTAACGCTAAATAAGACATCTTGGTCGCTATATAAGCCAATGAAATGTGCAACTTCGGCATTATTGATTAATAAGTGCCGGCGAACCAGATTTTCATTGCTATCAGGATGATTTACCGGTAAAAAGCGTTCATCAACTAAAGTGATGGTAACGCGCTCCCATGGTAGTTGTTGATGGCTTAATTTTTCAAAAAGTTTGATTGGACTTTTGCCGCCGGAAACGGCTAATGTTGCCTGTGGTTGGTGAGCTAAAACTTGTTGTAAAGCACTAGCGATTTGCTGCGCTAACTCAGAAGATTGCTCTTCGGCATTAGAATAACGATGTAAATTCATATCTGACTAACCCCATTGCTGATTGTAAATTAAACAGTATTTTAACCTAATTTGCGCTAAATATAGGTATTATTCTTTAGTTCTCGTGGTTCTGGTAGTGAATTAGCTATCAATGTGTGCGCTGCAGCGTAGAAAATTGCCCGTGATTGTGGCGAATTAAAGTATAATTTACAAATTTAGTAGAGATGAGCGGATTTTTATTTTGCACATATATGTATAATAATTTTGGATTATGGAAGGATTAATTATGGGGATGATTGACACGGCACCAGGAAAACATGCCAAGATTTCGTTATTCAGCGCCACCGCACTAAGTGCTACGGCAATGGTTGGTTCTGGGTGGCTATTTAGTGCCCAATTAAATGCAAAAATCGCAGGTAATTATGCGTTTTTAGCGTGGGTGCTGGCAGCTGTTTTGGTGATTGCGATTGGTTTGTGTCTTTCGCAGGTCGTGAGTGTTTATCCGGTGCGTGGTGCCACCACTCGTTCTAGCGCGCTCTCGCATAATGGTGTTTTTGGGATGCCGTTTGCCTTTGCCAATTGGTTTGGGGTTATGACAGTAATCGGTACCGAAGCCCAGGCAACCACTCAATATTTATCAGCTGCGTTAAAAAGCGACACCTTAATGTCCGACAATAGTTTGACTTTTGCCGGAAAATTACTGGCATTGGGCTTTTTGGTGTTGTATTTGCTGATTAATTATTTTGGGGTCAAATTATTAGCTAAAATTAATAATACCATTACGGTGCTAAAAATATTTACACCGTTGTTTACGATTGCTTTATTGATGATCATGCATTTTGATACCAGCAACTTTAGTTTAGCGACTAATTCAGTATATTCAGGGGTGTCGGCGATTGATGCAATTATTGCCGCTGGTCTGATTTATTCGTATAATGGTTTCCAATTGGCGGTTGCGTTTGCCAGTGAAATTGAAAATCCTAAGCGCAATGTCCCGCTATCGATCATTATTTCGGTAATTGTGGTGATGTTGGTATATATGTTGCTACAGTTGGCTTTCATGGGGGCAGTGCCACATGAAATGCTAAGTGGCGGCTGGGCGAGTCTTAATTTCCATTCGCCGCTGATGAATTTGGCGATTCTATTGGGAATTAATTTTCTGGCAATGCTGTTGGTTGCCGATAGCGTGGTGAGTCCTTCCGGAACCGGTTATTCTTATCTTGGCGGTGCCGCACGGATGTTCTATGCGATGGCAAAAGAAGGTCAAATGCCAAAATGGAGTATCAGTAAACTTCATCCCAAATATAATCTGTGCCGCCGCTCGGTAGTCATTAATCTGGTGTTAACCGCGGTAATTTTATGGAATTCAGATAGTTGGGCATCGTTAATGGTAGTAGTTACCGGCTATCATTTAATCGGCTATATGGCAGCACCAATCAGTATGGGGGCAATCAAACCCAAAACCCGTTATTTCGGATTGATTGTGTTTTGCGTACTGGGTGCGATTATGACCACTTTGCCGGGTAATGATTTTCTTAAAATGAATTTGTCGATTGCGGTATTGATGGCGATTTATGGTTTTATCCAATTATCGCGCGGCATTAAGTTGGCTGATTTACTATACATGAGTGCACCATTGAATTTATTTCTGTGGTTGATTTATTTCTATCAAAACATTTATTATGTAGTGGTGGTTTCAGCGTTATTTTATTTACTGGTTACTAGTCGTAAATATATTGATTTTTGTAAAAGTCATCGCGATATTACCTCAATGGATATTGAAGAAGAGGATATTGAAATTGCGACCAAAGTGTAGTTTTAACTAGCTTTTTATTATGAATGGTACCGGTTTAATTGCGGTGCCATTTTTTATCCTAAAAACGGCAATTAATCAGCTATGCGTCATTCCTGCGCAGGTAGGAATCCAAAATTTAGCTCACCTTTTTGGTGATTAATGGATTCCGCATCAAGTGCGGAATGACAAAGGTTACGAGATATAAATGGCTATTCTACTGCCGAACCTTGATTTATCTGGTAATAACATTATTTCACGCTCTAGGAGGGCAATCGGTATAATTGCTAACTGGTTTATTGTTGAAGGCGATGATTGTTAAGTAGTAGTAAGGAATAAAAGATGAAGGTGGTAATTAAAGTTGGTTCGCAAGCGATTTTATCCGAATCCGGTGTGGCGCAACTGGCGGTAATTGATAACATAATTGCGCAAATTACGCAGGTAATTGCTGCCGGGCATCAGGTGGTGCTGGTTAGTTCGGGAGCGGTTGGGCTGGGGCGGGGAATTTCCCGGGAGTTGCTTAATCGTGAATACGGTACCCATGTTGCCGATAAACAGTTATTGGCGTGCATTGGACAGCCGCAGTTAATGGCTCATTATACTCAAATTTGCCAGAATCATGGCTTTTTGGCGGCACAATTATTACTGACTAAATATGATTTTCAAACCAAGCGCAGTTATATAAATATTCTCCGGTTATTACAAAAAGCACTGGCGCAAGCAAATGTACTGATTATCGTCAATGAAAATGATAGTGTTGCGGTTGATGAACTAATGTTTACCGACAATGATGAACTAGCCGGAATTATTGCGGCGCAGATTGGTGCCGATAAATTATTATTGCTAACTTCGATTGCCGGAGTGTATGACCGTAATCCTGCTGAAGCCGGTGCACAGTTAATTAAAGAGATCAGCCTGAAAGATACTCTTCCGGATGTCAGTGGTAAAACCCGACTCGGACGTGGCGGGATGAGCAGTAAATTAAATACCGGGCGTAAAATGGCGCAGATTGGCGTGATGACGCATATTGCCGATATAGCGGAAACCGCGGTTATTTCGCGGTTAATCCTGAATGATGAAATGATTGGCACGCGAGTAATTCCAGCCAATCGTGAAGCCGCACGTAAAAAATTTCTTGCTTTCAATCAGGGCGAAGTGCAGGCGCAGATTACTATAAATTCCGGATTGGCTTCGGTGTTGGCGGATACCGAGCGCTCAACCAGTATTTTGCCGGTTGGGATTATTGCCTATAACGGTGAATTTAAACGCGGCGATTTGATTGAAATCTTAAATCCTGACGGCGGCAAAATCGGCATCGGTGTGGCTCGTTATAATGCCGCTAAACTCGGTGAGTATATCGGTGGCAAGAATCACCCGCCGTTTATTCATTATGATTATCTTCACCTTGATTATGATAATTTACATCTTTAGAAAGCCAGCGTCGCGAGACACGCGTGTCTGGAGCGAGTATTAACAAAGTGAAAATATATTTTCTCAGGAGTTAACTAATGACCGCAAACATCATCAGTTCATTAGAACA
>CAZATM010000115.1:0-3401 GCA_964488065.1 uncultured Neisseria sp. | reverse complement strand
AAGTTCCAAGGCGTTTTCGTAATATCAATCATAATATCATATCCGTTGTCAATGCGTAAGTTCTAGCTACTTATTCAGCCAATATCAATATAACCAATGTTATACAGATATATATAATTTTAAGTTATTGAGGTTGATGATTACAATTAGTCAACGTTAAAGAATTGTCGGATAAACTGGTTATCGGCAAGCTTTTGTGGATCGGTTTCGCCATTGAGATTCACTACAGAAATTTTGCCATACCCATGCCCAAGCGAATTATCAATATCCAAAACCATACCCAATACCGCGAGAGTTTTATTATCGCGAAGATCCGCAAAATCTTTAAGCGCCAATCCAACTTGCTGATTAACATTATTAATCACCGCATCACGCCATTTTTGCTCATGGCTGCACATCGGATCTATTTCAGCTTTTTTCACTGATAGTGCCAAATGATCGATTTCACGAATAATGCTTGAATGCAAGTTGCTGTAATCGTCTAGCGCTGCATGAACCGCACCGCAAGCGGTATGCCCCAAAAACACCAGTAACGGAGTATTGAGAACTCGAACTCCATATTCGACACAGCCTTGATTTAAAATATATTGATTACCAATATTGCGAACAATAAAAAAATTATTTTCCGGACGGTAGGTAAAAGAAGTACTATGCGCCCGCGAATCACAACACATAACCAATGTACAAATCGGATTTTGGCTTTTAGCAAAGTCTTTAATATGCTCCTGATTATCCTGATGATATGACTCATTGGTTTCTTTGATTGCGTTTAGCATTTTTACCACATCATCATTTTTTAATACCAATTCCATTTTATCCTCCTATAATGTACATAACTCCAAGCGAGTTGGTTTAATTTTACTTCCAGCGATATAATATCACATATTAGTTGTAATTACAACTAATTTACATTGTGTTAAAATAATATCCTTAATTACACAAATTTTGGTAAAAAATATGCTTCATAGTACCATCTTTCGGGATATTGATGATTTATCCAAGCACATAAATAATATTTATGAGTCAATTTTTAGAAGATACGGATTGCACCGTGGTCAATTTGCGTTTATCACCCGAATCGTTGAGAATGAACAAATTAGCTTCAAAAAATTGGCGCAAAATTTACGCTTGGATAAAACGACGGTAACTCGCGCCATTCAAAAACTTGAGACTGCTGGCTATATAACCAAGATTCAGGATAACAATGATTACCGATTATTTCACCTCAGTGCGACTAAAAGCGGCATTGATCTTTATCATAATATCATAGCTGAAAAAAACCAAATTATTGATAGGATTCTTGAAAATTTTCCTGTTGAACAACTTGAGCAATTAAGTCTGATTGTCAAAGATATGAATGCGCAATTAGCAAAAATAAAATAAACGGCACTTTGTGCTGCATTGCAGCATTTTTAAAGACCACGTTTTTAAAATGGGGTGTTATAATTTTTCCTCAATTAATTTTTGGAGGAATTTGTAATAATGAAAAAAATGCCCCGCTTGAGCATGGGACAGATATTTAATATCAGTTTCGGCTTTCTCGGTGTCCAGATCGGTTATTCGCTGCAAAGCGGAAATACTAGCCGGATTTTATCGGCGCTGGGTGCCAATGTTGATCATCTAAGTTATTTCTGGTTGGCTGCGCCCATTGCCGGATTGGTAGTGCAACCGATTATTGGAATGTCCAGCGACCGGGTATGGACACGCTTTGGTCGCCGGTTACCGTTTATTTTTTGGGGTGCGGTAATTTCGGCATTGGCAATGTTTTTCATGCCTAATTCCGAGCATTTTGCCAGCTGGATGGTACCGGTACTGTTTGGTGCTTTTATGCTGTTATTTATGGACTGCTCATTCAATGTAACCATGCAGCCATTCCGCGCCTTGGTTGGTGATATGGTTTCCGAAGAACAACGCAATATCGGTTATTCAATTCAGAGTTTTCTGATTAATGCTGGGGCGGTAGTTGGTTCATTGCTGCCATTTATCCTCAATTGGGCTGGGGTTGCCAATGTACCATCGCCGGGCAATAAAGTTGCGCCGACCGTGATTTGGTCGTTTTATTTTGGTGGTGCCTGCTTGCTATTATCGGTTTTATGGACGGTATTTACCACCAAAGAATACGCACCCAAAGAATATGCCGAATATCATGGCTTTAACAAGGACGAACAGCCCAAAATGTCCTTCATGGAAATCGTCAAAACCACGCCAACTACCATGTGGCAGCTGGGAGTGGTGCAATTTTTCTCATGGTTCGCATTATTTATGATGTGGGTATTTACCACTCAGGGCTTGGCAGAAAATGTTTGGCATACCCTGCCGGGAGATTCAACTTCGGCGGCGTTCAATGATGCCGGTAACTGGGTCGGCGTAATTTTTGCTGCCTATAGCCTGTTTGCGGCGATTTATTCCGGCTTCATGGGTAACATCGCCAATAAATTCGGGCGTAAACCAACTTATTTATGGTCGTTATTGCTTGGTGGCTTAGGCTTATTGTCGATGGTCTTTATTCATGATAAATACACCCTGTTTATCTCAATGATCGGGGTGGGAATCGCATGGGCGGCGATTTTGGCCATGCCGTATGCAATTTTGTCAGCCGTGTTACCAGCCGATAAAATGGGCGTTTATATGGGAATATTCAATGCCACTATCACCATTCCGCAAATTGCTGCCGGAATATTGGGTGGCGTATTACTGACATTGGTACATGGACACGCAATTGCAATGCTGGGAATTGCCGGTGTCTCAATGATTATCGCGGCTTTCAGCGTGATTATGGTAAAAGAAAAACTTCAGTCATAGATTATTTGCTAGGTAATTAATAAGGCAGCTATTCAAAATAGCTGCCTTTAAATTTATTCACCGCAATTAATGTGCCGGACAGTTATAAACGCTATAGGTTCTTTGTCCATCTTTAATTTCATCATTCGCCATTACCATATTACCACCCATGGTTGCCGCCTGATTGCGGGCTAATGTATCCAACTGGCTCTCAGCAGATTGCTGACTTTGGAAGGTTGAAGCTTTTGACCAAATTGAAACATTGGCATTTCCCAGTAGCTTACAGTTAGCTACCGTAGTAGCCTTTGGCAATACCGTCACATTTTGTGCCTGCGGATTAAGACTGACAAAAGAACAGGCACTGACAATAGCCGCCATTCCGACCAACGATAATTTAATTCTTAATTTTTGCATTTAATTTTAACCTTGTATAATATTGAACGGCGCCATAACTATGTGTTTTTATTAAAAGAACAGCCTTTTTATAACACCACAAACACGATTCCAGTCACTATTATACTATTTTTCAAGAGCGGTTAAAACATTGCCGATTTTAACAATATTACCATTTATTATTCCAGCTAAACTATTACTGGAATTAGAAGTTAAACTGTCCACCA
>CAZATM010000114.1:0-2333 GCA_964488065.1 uncultured Neisseria sp. | reverse complement strand
CTATTTTCTTCCTTAATTTAGTCTCACCGCATATTCTCAATTCAATTTTTCAGCAAACAATTCATTGAAAATGTGCGCTTATCTGTTCTACTACACTTTCACAATATTATCCATATGCTCAAAATCGAGATTTACCATTATTGTATCTTGGAGCGAATTCATTCTTAGCTCTGTACATCAATTTAGATAAGAACCTAATGTGCTGGTGTTTCTTGCGATTTGCGATGTTTGTTATAAAAAATAGATGTTAATATGTTCAAGGAAGAAAATGGGCAAAAATCAATACCCATAAGATGCAGTCTTTGATAGAAATCACATATTGAGATGTATTTTTATTGTGTAAACTATAATTATAGAATATTTTGCCTGATTAGATGAATTAATTTATGCTAAAATGCGCAAAATTTTGTTTCAGATAAATTATAAAGGTAACTAAATGTCATTAAAATGTGGAATTGTTGGATTGCCCAACGTCGGAAAATCAACCCTCTTTAACGCTTTAACCAAGGCTGGAATTGCTGCTGAAAATTATCCGTTTTGTACCATCGAACCAAATGTTGGAATCGTTGAAGTTCCCGATGAACGGATGGATGAATTAGCCAAAATCGTTAATCCACAACGGATGCAACATGCGATCGTCGAATTTGTCGATATTGCCGGATTGGTTGCCGGCGCTTCAAAAGGTGAAGGACTTGGTAATCAGTTCTTAGCCAATATTCGTGAAACCGATGCGATTGTCAATGTAGTGCGCTGCTTTGATGATGAAAATGTGGTTCACGTCGCCGGCAAAGTTGACCCGATTGATGATATTGAAGTAATCACCATGGAATTAGCCTTAGCCGATATGACCACCGTTGAAAAAACCATCCAGCGCGAAGGTAAAAAAGCCAAATCCGGCGATAAAGAGGCGCAGCATCTAATCAGCATCCTGGAGCGCTTATTACCGCATCTCAACGAAGGTAAGCCAGCACGCACCTTAGGTCTGGATAAAGATGACATCGAATTAATCAAACCACTTTGCCTGCTGACAATCAAACCGGCAATGTTTGTTGCCAATGTTGCCGAAGACGGCTTTAGCAATAATCCTTACCTCGACAAATTAACCGAATATGCCGCCGCTCATGATGCACCGATTGTTGCTATTTGCGCCGCAATTGAATCTGAAATTGCCGAATTAGAAGATGCTGACAAGCTCGATTTTCTGCAAGAGATGGGCATGGAAGAGCCGGGTTTAAACCGCCTGATTCGTGCCGGCTATAATCTGTTAGGTTTGCAAACTTATTTCACCGCCGGAGTTAAGGAAGTCCGTGCCTGGACGGTTAATATCGGCGCTACTGCACCCCAAGCCGCCGGCGTAATTCATACCGACTTTGAAAAAGGTTTCATCCGTGCCGAAGTTATCGCCTATAACGACTTCATTCAATACAAAGGTGAACAAGGCTCCAAAGAAGCCGGCAAAATGCGTCTGGAAGGCAAGGAATACATTGTAAAAGACGGCGATGTCATGCACTTTAGGTTTAATGTTTAAGTCCACAAAATCAGAATAATTTCCGTTTAAATTCAAAAATACCGTATTCATCAATGCGGTATTTTTATTAGGACATGAGGTTTTTTCAAATCGTCTCAAATTTCTGCTATTTTCTACGCTCTGAATTAATTATAAAATAATTGCTGTTAAAAATTTTTCATGCCATTTTTCACACAATCACCAATGACAGTGCTAAAATAACCACTGTCCCTGCGGTGTACGTGTAGGCGATTGTATATTCTCGAACCAATGATGATCTTATATAGGTCAGCTTCCATACAGTGGGCGTCGCATTGTCCGTAAGGATGATCCCGAAGCTGTAAGCCGACCCAAAATTAACTAAGGTTCATCAGAATATCATCCATACGGCACAGGCGGGGCTTTTTATTATCCAGCAGTATGCCGCGGGGAAAACCATAATCTACCCTGATAAAACCACTGCTTAACGGCGCAATATCAATATCTGTAATGGTATGCCAATATAATGCTAACTTACCTGCAACGAAAAATCGCTCACCAGCGCCGTTACCTCCGCAACCGGCGGCGAATTTCGTTGACCATGCAATTTCTCTTGGGGGCGCTTGAATATTACGATTTTTTTGCCTTTGCCTTTGTCTTCTATTATTTATCGCAGATTTTTCAACCAGCCACCACCGCCATCTACTATAATGGACCCATAAAATCAGACAGTACCGATAGAAATTAATTAGAGTCGATATTGCTTAAAAAGTAAAATATCGAGCACGTAAAATAATCTAATAAAATGAAGGTACAAGATGAACAAAAAGACCAATTATACAAATGA
>CAZATM010000113.1:0-7522 GCA_964488065.1 uncultured Neisseria sp. | reverse complement strand
TGGAATTGCTCGCTTGCTGGTATCAGGAACCCGCAGTGGAAGCAATACGGCTAACGTCACTCGTGCCAATCAGATTGCTAATTTTATTTATCAGCGGATGAATTCCAATCTGGAAAGCGGACAAGCATTAAATTATCTGGAAGGTGGTGGTAACGGAACTATGCTGGAGCTGCTACATTACCAAGCTGTGCTAATGTCAATAATTGTACTCAAGCAGAACTTGCCGCGATTGATTTATTCCGTTGGAAGCAGTTATTTACTCAGAGTAGTCTTAATATTCCGAATTTAAAGGGAACTATTTGTTATAGTTCACTTTCAAGCATTCCAACCATCAATTCACCCAATTGCAGCGGTAGTTCTGCTAATCCGATCGTTATTAAATTAGCGTGGGATAGTGCAGAATCCGATCAGCAGAATTATATGGTTGTTCGTGCACCATCAGCATTGTCGATGGGATTAGTTTCTTATTCGCCAGCACCCACACCCACACCATAGTTCAAGTTAATTGGGGTTGACTACGAGGCTAGGTTTTTTATCCTGAAAATATCTATTTAATGGTGGTATAATTCTTTTATAATGTTCTTAATGGTGAATATAATGCCCTCCCGAAAAAATAAAAGCGGGTTTAGTCTTTATGAAATGCTGGTTGTTTTATCGATTGTTGCAATTATGTTATCATTTGCGATTCCTGCGGTAACCCACCAATTACTGGTTCGAAATAATGAAGAAGCTGCCATGCAATTTGAAAGCGTGCTCAAAAATGCACAGGAAGAGGCATTGCGTAGAGGTGTGACGATCACTATTTGTGCGGCAAATTATAAAGTCAATGATGTGTTATATAACTGTTTGGGAACTAATGATTGGAGTGAGGGTATATTATCATACATTGATTTGAATAATGCGAATGGTTATGATAGTGGCGAGCGTCTGCAAAGTTTGAGCTTTACACAAGGCGTGACAATTAGTGGCAATGAGTCGGCATTATATGTAAATCCCAATGGTCAATTTTATGAAAATGATGTCGATGATAGTTGGACATTTGATTTATCGCAAACGCGCTTTGGTTCGACCATTAATACTAAAATTAAGCTTAATAATATGGGTTATGTGAGTGCATGCAAGGTAGGAGATTCCGGATGTTAAAAACAAAGGGGTTTTCAATTCTCGAAATTATGATTGCAGTAGCGATATTGGCTGCGTTAGGTTTAGGTATCTATCGAATGCAGTTATCAGCATTGGCGGCAGCGCAACAAGGCTTGGCACGACAGCAGGCGGTACGTGCAGCGAGTAATCTGATTAATCAATTGACGGCGGCTAATCTTATTTATCAAAATAATACAGCGATAACAAGAAACCTCACCAAAGCCGAAACTGCCTATGGCGATGATACTACACTTGGTGTTGATTGTGGGGCTTTAGTGCAGGTGTGTACTACCGATCAAATAGTTTCATATTTACTCTACAGTTGGAAAAGCCAGTTAGCTCCTGCCATGAGTTTACCCGCCGGGAATATCAAAGCTATCTTATGTCAAGATGGTAGTTTTGGCGTTCCAACCTTGACGAACCCCAATTGTAGCGGGAATGGCAGCTATGTAGTTAAGATTGCGTGGCAAAGCCATTTGCAGGATGCGGAGTCAGCATTATTGGGTACTGCCAGTTATGTGATGTTAAAGGTTCCTTCGCGATGAAAAAAAATGGCTTTTCAATAGTTGAGTTGATGATCGCCGTGGCAATGGCTACGGCAATCATTGCGGTAATGACTAGTTCATTTAGCTCATTAAATAATGATTTTATGTATAGCTGGAATCAACTGAGTTTGCGCCGGGATTTGCGGGTGCCCTTGAATATGATGCTTAAAGATCTCCGCAATAGTGGAACTTTTGGTAATTTTAGTTTCCATAATGAGGCGGCGGCTAGTTCTTATGATAGTGCTAATACTGGAAATACCTGTAATTCAGATTGGTGTGTTTTTGACAATACCAATAGCGGAATGGGAGTTGGGGTGCGAACTTATACCTCTGCCAATGCTCCGGCAAATGTTATTCCGGCGGGGTTTGCCTTGGATGGTTCTTCTGATGTTTTACGGGTTCAATCCGGAGCTAATAGTACCGCACTAAATTTTAGTACACAATGTACGCCGGAATCTGGACCATTCATGCTTTCTGGAAATATGTTTAGTTGTTTAAAATTTGCCACCAATAATCTCACGCCTTCGCGGACGTATATGCTAACTAGCAGCAATCAAGCCTATTTGGTAAATTTTGGTTCGACATACACGCTAAATAGCGATGCAAATAATACTAGTTTAGCAAATAGTATTTCCGTGACCAAAAACATAAATGAGAGCGTCACCTTTTATACTCCGGATATCTATACTATGACTATAAGTAATTTGCAAACTAGTTATTATTTTGTTGGAACGCCTAATGGTGGAGTCAAAGGGCTTTATTTGCGCAAACTAAAGGATGATGGCAGTGGCTTAACCGATGCTAAATTACTTTCCTCTGCAGTTTCTCGAATGCAAGTATCGGTTTTGTTGCTATATGTGGGGTTGCTGGCAAATGAGCGGATTAATAACTATAATACAGTTAACAATAATGGTATGGTGCGTTATTTATGGTGTAGTGCCGCAGGTATGCAAAATGTTACGGCATGTTCAACTAGATGGGCGCGGGTTGCGGCAATTAATGTTGCTTTAAGCGGACAATCGCAAAAACAAGTCAGTGGTGCTTACTTAACCGCGACCGAAAGTGCTGGTATGGGGTGGTTATGGTAATCAAAATAAAAAACTGCGCCCGTGGTAGTGCGTTGGCAATTGTACTATTTGTACTGGTGATTATGTTGTTACTGGCGGTCACTCTCAATCAAATAATGATTGGACAATTACGCGCCGTTAATAACTCCAATGATGTATTATTGGCGCAAAATTATGCTCGTTTAGCATTGTTAAATGCTGAAGCAACAGTTTATAATTTTGATGTAGCAAGAGGGTTTGAAGCCAATTCAATTGATTCGCGTAATACGATTTTAACTGCTGCAATGCCTACTAGTGGCAGTTGTAATTCTAGTGGCTGGTGTTATAAGAGCATCACTAGCGGAAACATTCGCAATTCTGACCCGGCATGGCAGCCGTGGACATTAAGTGAAATTGCGGGTCCCAGCCTTTTTCCGTGTAGAAGTTATACCGCTAGCAAGAATGGCTCCAATAATGATGTTCCATTGATTGATGAAAAACTTACGACGGCACCGATTTATAATACTGGTGATAGCTCATTATGTGCCCAACCGCGTTACATTATGGAGGCACTACAATTAGATTTTCGTGGACAGATAGCAGCGGGGCAAGCCGATCCGGTGCAGGGGGTGATTGCGCAAAATAATCGAACCAGCATTCGCTCTTTTCAAGCCAATGATGCCGGACAACGCAGTGCCCGGGTTTATCGGATTACTGTCCGCGCTTTTGGTAAAAATGGAGATACCCGCGTTACCTTACAAGAGACTGTTGCGATTATGCAAAATTCGCAAAATCGCAATGTTGGTGATGCGGTTAATATTCCGGCACATAATATTATACCGCTGTCCGTTCGTTGGTTAAATTAGAGTTATCATGAAAAATTTAATAAATTATAAAAAATGCGGGTTAACACTGATCGAAATGCTGATTGCAATTGCCGCGGTAGCTATTCTGGCGACGATTGGTTATTCCAGCTATCTGAGCTTTCAAGTCCGTCAAAATCGTGAACTAGCAAAACATGAATTAATTCGTGCTGCTGCAGCGATGGAAAAATATTATGCCCAAAACGGCAGTTATACCACTAATGGTCAATGGCCGACTGGGCTTTTTGAAAGTACCGTTTATGGTTCTAACGGAGTCGTTTATAATATTGCGATGGCAGGTGGGACACCCAATTCACAAACTTTCAAAATTCTAGCCACTCCTCTTGCCAGTTCAATCCAAAAAAATGATGGGGATATTTGTGTTGATTCCGTTGGGCATTTTACTTGGCCGGCAAACGGTCAATGCGTGCTTGCCAGCAATTTATCACAGCCGGTAAATAAATGCTCTGGGCAAACCCAACAACCGGCCTGTTCTGCTGGTTGTACCGCCGGGGTTGCATATCAGGCATGTTCCGGTGACTGTACTGGGGTATTAATTTGTGATGGTACCTATGCACCAACTGGCTGTAGTGGTAATTGTAATAATTCGTATATTTACGTTCGTAACGGTACTTTATTAGCTAATGGTGCATGTAATGGTCATTGTGCCGGGGTTATTTTCAGTGTTCCGCGGGACTGGGAGGCAAGAGTTTCAGCTTGCACCCTAACTACCGGAAATACTTCCAATTGTGTTTGTAATACCAATGGTTATGGCAGCTGTGAAGGAATCACGATTGTTTATCATGACTAAATGTTAATTTTAGATTTAAAGCTACCGGTGCTTGTCAACTAATAAAAAAGCATATATTCATATGCCGATTTATTAGTTGAGATATATTCCCAAATTAGGTAATATTACTAAATAAAATGATTTAGTTAACCTATTCCATGATCGGGGAATATAATGAAAGCGCTGATTAATAGTAAAAAACGGGGTTGGACAATCCTCGAATTGGTAGTTGCTGTTGCTGCGGCGGCGATTTTGGCTAAAGTTGCATATGCGAGTTATACCGATTTTCAAATTCGTCAGAATCGCGAAGTAGCCAAGCAGGAATTAATGAAAGCGGCAACTGCAATGGAAAAATATTATGCGCAAAACGGGCGCTATACAACTGCAGATGGTCAATGGCCAAGTGGTTTATTTGGTCTTGAAGTTGTAGGTTCCAATGGCGTAGTTTATACACTACAAATGGGTAATGGTAGCCCCAATACTCAGGATTTTAAAATTATTGCAGTTCCAAAGGCCGGTACAATTCAAAGTAATGATGGTGATATTTGTATTGATAAGGCGGGTAAATTTGTGTGGCCGTCTAATGGTCAGTGTGAAATACAGCCTGAGGTTGGCGATGTTCCGGTGCCAACTACTTCGCCATCTGTAACGCCTTCGACAGCGCCAACTCCATCTGTAGCCCCTAGCGCAACGCCGTCAGTGATACCAAGCGCATCACCAAGTAGTAATCCATCGCCAAGTACTGCGCCGACGCCTAGTTCTTCGCCATCAAGTACGCCGGCTCCGGTGATAAGTCCATCGCCACAACCAGTTGGCGCATTATGGTGTGCAGATTCAAATAATATTACTCGGAAGTTAAAAGCTTTAAATAACTATTATTCAGCAGATTGTGATTATAATGCAAAAAGTGGTTGTTCCGGTGTTAATATTCCTGGAAATTGCGGTAACGCAGATTGTTCCGGTTCAGATATTGGCGGAAATTGTACCGCTGGCGGAGCTTGGCCTGGTTCTTGCCATGATAGTTGTATGACTGATTGTGAGGGTGATTGTACAGATAGTGTTATTCGTGGGGATTGCGGGAAATATAATCCTGTTGGCAGTGAACGACCAACAGATTGTTCCGGTAGCCTTGTTTATGGTGAATGCCGCGGAATTGGCTGTAAATAGGGAGGGTGTTATGAAATATTATTTGAAGCGATTTCGTTTTATTAATTGTGGTTTTACCTTGATTGAGTTGGTAATTGCGGTTGCGATTTTTGCAATAATAGTCGCAATCGCGGTTCCCAGCTATCAAAAATACCTGCGGGATAGCGCCATGCGGACAGCAGGGCAAACCATGCTCAAAGATGCTCAATTTATGGAGAAATATAAAGAAATTTGTGGAAGTTATGCCGCCGATTCAACGAGCGCTAATAAACCACAATGTTTTAGTGGTACGTCAAATATAAATAATGTTGCATGGCCACAACTGCCATATCTGGTCTCTCCAGAATCTGGTACCGCTTTGTATCGGATCGAGTTTAATTCTAGCAAGCCAAGTACAGCAGACTCCAGTGATTTTAATAGTTTTAGGCTTATTGCCTACCCAAATGATGGCACTATTGTTGCCAATACCGGATGTATCTGTATTGATCAGGATAGTAATATTTTATATGGTGTAACTTCATGTACCAATCCAAGTGGAATTGTAGAATCCGGTTGCGAAATTAGCGAGACTAATTCCGGCGGTACAAATCCTGCGCCAAGTACCAGCAGTAATCCAATACCTTCATCAGAGCCAACTCCGTCAGTAGCACCAAGCCCTTCAGTAGAGCCGTCACCATCTGTTGAACCGAGTCCATCGCCAAGTCCGAGTCCATCGCCAAGTCCGAGTCCATCACCGAGTCTGAGTCCATCGCCAAGTCCGACTGCTGCATGTAATGGTATTGGTGCTTGGAGTAGTGGAACTCAATATTGTGCAGGAGTGCAGGTTTCATATAATGAAAACATATACCGTGCGAATTGGTGCACGACAGGCTTAAATCCCGCATCAAATAGTGGTGACTATCAAGGTTGGAACCTTGTTGGTAGTTGCTCTTCAGTAACACCAACGCCGTCACCATCACCAACATCTAGCGGGATTTTATGTGGCAATTATTCAACTTGGGACAGCGCCGCAGTCTACTTATCCGGTGATACGGTCTCATATAATGGATACATTTATACTGCTAATTGGTGGACTCAAGGCAACAATCCTGCAACGAATTATGGTAGTTCGGGAAGTGGTAAGCCGTGGGCAATCGGTTCTGCATGTCAATAGTGTTTTGTTTTTAATACATCCTTTAGGTAGCAGTTTTTACTGCTACCTTTTTATTTACTGGTATAACTAGTTATAGTTTACAATAATGGTTTAGTTAAAATAAGAATATTCATCTTTATACGGTAAAAATTAATGCAAGAAAATTATACACACAGTCTTACAGAAAAAAAAGCCCAAGCCAAGTGGCGCGATTCAAAAGTATTTGAAGTAAATGAACAATCAAAGTTGCCTAAAATGTATTGCATGCCAATGTTGCCATATCCGTCAGGGAAATTGCACATGGGACATGTTCGCAACTATACCATTACCGATGTGTTGTCACGATTTTATAAATTAAATGGTTATAATGTCGTGCATCCGATTGGCTGGGATGCTTTTGGTTTGCCTGCGGAAAATGCCGCGATGAAATCAGGAGTGGCACCAGCTGCATGGACTTATCAAAATATTGCCAATATGAAAACCCAACTCAATAATATGGGCTTGAGTTTTGATTGGTCTCGCGAAATCGCCACTTGTACTCCCGAATATTACCGTCATCAACAATGGTTATTTGTGCAATTATATAAAAAGGGGGTAATTTACCGTAAAAATGGGATAGTAAACTGGGATCCGGTTGATCAAACGGTATTGGCAAACGAGCAGGTGATTGATGGTAAAGGCTGGCGCAGTGGTGCAACGGTTGAAAAAAAAGAAATTCCGATGTATTATTTTGCAATTACCCAGTATGCCGAACAATTGCTGGCTGATCTGGAGCAGTTGGATGGTTGGCCGGAGCAGGTTAAAACTATGCAGCGAAATTGGATTGGTAAATCGCGCGGAATGGATGTTACATTTGC
>CAZATM010000112.1:0-32296 GCA_964488065.1 uncultured Neisseria sp. | reverse complement strand
ACCCGCGTGGCAAAAAAACCAGTTGGATAATTGTCCCCACCATTGGCAAGATAAAGCCCCGGTAGCGCTTGCCCTATTCCATCGGTATTGACCTGCTGACAATTGCTTAACACACCCAAATCGTCCATTGCACATCCCCAGATAAAATTGCCGCCTGCAATATAAACGGTACTATTTGACTGAATAATACCAAATGGATTTGGCACTAGGTTATTCCCAACTCCGCTATCTCCACAGTTAACAAAGTCACCGGATAGGTTTATATCGCACTTTTTAATAGTACTATTTGCGCTACTGGTTATATAGCCATAGCGTCCCTGACTCTCGAGAGTAATTCCCCACGATTGATTTAATCCCGCGACATTCATATTGATACAGCTACCAACAAAGCCGCCAGTTGCCTGATCAACTGTACATTTCAAAACAACACCATCCGAAAAACCTAAATCTACGACGTAAGCATAAGTACCGGCATTATTCAAAACCACCTGCATTGGACGAAAGAATGAAGCAGCTGCACCCAAGCTAACCGCATACGGTTGAGAATAACCACAGGTCGTATTACCACTGCCACTACATGCATCTGCATCTGTCCAGTTGGCGATTCCCTCAACCCCGGTTGTAGTATCTTCACCAATAGTTACTACAGCATTAGGATTATACATACAACCCGCAACGATTGGATAAGACCCGCCACTACCGTTATCAATATTATAAGTGTACTGAACCGAGCGCATATTTCCTTTTGACATATCTTCGTAAAGACCTGAGCAACCACTACTAGTAGGTGTTACGGTGCCGTTGGTATACGCAGTACAAAGAGCATTATTTGATTTGTTGGTACTGGTATAGGTTCCTGCCGCAGGAGTAACCGAGCCCGCTAAAGTATGGTTGGCAATTAAACCAGTACAATTTTCTCCACTATAGAATTTAATCTCCACTGAATTAATAGTTAATCCACCTGGTGTACTGAATGACTGTTGATGGGTATCTGCACCACCTGTCAAACCTTTACCATTTGCTGGAGTATAAGCTAATGAATTAATGTACTGCTGCAATTCACTGGTTTGTGGTGCATTATTACTGGTCGAAGTTGAATTACCGCCATTACATGCCGCCAATCCTAAGGCTGCCAATAGCGCAATTCCTGCATTTAAATAAATTTTGTTGTTCATATTTCTGTTCTCCAGTTTAAGAATAATAGCCATTTCCAACATCTGTTTCACTCATGATATTGGTTGCACTTTGCACCAATTCGCTGATTTCCAGTTTAATAATCACTGGTGCTTGATATTTTAGCGCGGGTGATTGTTCTTGTGCTTTATCTTCCATGATTAAAAATTGTGTTCCCATTGATTGCCCTCCATTTAATAGTGCTGTGCTAAGTGTTATGATAGAATTAAATTATTATTAACCAAAATTATTTATGATTTTACAGATTATACCGACTATAAACTATCAAATAATTTTCTGACCCAATTGTAGCAAGTTAAACACCAGTTTGTCTGTAGGAAAATTTTCCTACTAAGAGCTTAACTCAAACACATTTTTAAAATAATTAGTATACATTTCTGAATGTTATACTAAAATATAGCCAGCACCAACAAACCCAAAGGGTATAAGAATTTACACCCCTAAAATGTAGCTTTATTGCATCGTTTTACTTCTAAGTTAATTGTTTTCAGCAAAATATGCTAAAATATTCACCTCTGTATTTAACTAAAATTCCGTCAAGATCGGCAAAAGAAACACCTCTTATGAATAAATATGTAGAAGAATACACTAAATTTTGTGATCTATTTTATCAAGATTCATTTATGGTTTGTATGGACATGGATTTAAAGCTTATCGCAGTTGGAAATAAATACTTGGAAGTAATTAAAAAAAGCCGTACCGAAGTTATCGGTAAACCACTTTATGAAACAACGCCAATTCCGGAACATAACCGGAATCTATCAAAAATAGCCTTTCCGGAAGCAATTAAAACCAAACAAACCAAGCAAGTTTTCATTGCCAACTTATATCATCCGTATCCAGACTCACACATCTTAATGTTATTATTCAGTCCTATTCTAGCACCGGATAGTACCGTTATTGCGGCACGCTTGGATTTTACACCGGTTGATATTTCATATTTTTTTCAAATACTGATTAAACTTAATAACAAAATTCCACCAAACGACTTACCGGATAACGATGATTTCCTGACCAAACGTGAGCATCAGGTAGCTTTTTTGCTATGCCATTGCCAGGATGTTATTGAAATAGCAAGAGTTCTCAGTCTTTTTGCAGAAAATGATATCGCTCCGAAAACCATCCATAATATAATTAATCGTTATTTATTTTCTAAATTTATCGTTAGTAGCAAGGTGGAATTGCTGGCGAAATTACATGAAATCGGCTATGATAAAAAAATGCCGAATTCACTACTAAGTAACCAATTTATAGATTTAACCAAGCCACAAGCGAAATACTAATGTGGTTTGCTGACTTTACAATATTCTTTTAGCCATAAAAAAAGACACCGTTATAACGGTGTCTTTAACATCTAAAACTTGAATTAATGACCGGACTTCATTAATGGATTATCTCCGACAGTCTCAGCGCCGTCTTTCAAAGTAAACCATAACAACGCCGACAATGCCAGCGTAGCACCACAAATCATGAAAATAATATTTTTATTCTCAACAATGCTTACCGCTTGCCCAACTCCTAGACTGGCAACCAATTGCGGCAAAACCACCGCTAGATTGAATAGCCCCATATATAGACCAATCTTATTGCTGCCGACTTTCTGAGTCATAATGGCAAATGGTAAACTGATCGTTGCCGCCCAGCCAATCCCGATGAATGCCATTACCACATAAATCATCAGTGGCGAAATACCCAATGGAATCAAAGCAAAATAGCCGACTGCCATGCTGGCAATACATAGTGCATGGGTGCGAGCTCGACCAATTTTACGAGTTAAGGGTTCCAAAATCAATACCGGTAAAACTGCGCCGGTAACATTCAAAATCAAAAATGAAATCGACACCACTTGCCCCATTTTTAAGGCATCTAAACCCGGCATCTTGTATTGAACATAGGCAAACATGTAGACGAACATGGTTTGAATTCCAATCCAGGTAAAGGAATGTGCCGCCAAGACTTTTTTAAAGCCGATAATTCCGGCTTCTTCTTTAGATTTTCCAGCCTCTTTTTGACTGAGAGCATAAACAATAAATACCAATGTAATAATCAGACAGCCAATTTCGACATAATAATTTTCGCTTTCAATTCCCGCCAAGCGTTTGATAATCGCATACACCGAATAAAGCAAAAAGCCCCACAATGGTTGAATATCCAGCATGATTTTGCCGAATGAAGTTTTTTCATGTGCTTTTGCCAGTGCTTCAACTTCTTTTTTCAGCTCACGCGGTTCTTCAATAAATAAAACCGGAAAAATTGATAAGATTAACACCAACACCACACCGACATAAATCAGCACATAGTTATCCAACCACGCTCCAATTACATAAGCACCAACCCCAAATAGACCGGAAACGGTTTGCATCCAGGTATAACCTTTAGTCCGCTCCGCACCCTCGGGGGTAACATCGGCAATAATTGAACGGGTTGGATTAAAGCCAACGTTAATCGATAAATCCAGCAATAATGCCACCGTAATTGCCACGCCCAAAATACCATGCAAGCCCAAAGCCGAGGAAATCACATCCAGATTAGGTAACGCCAACAACATTAATGAACATAAAATTCCACCGACAATGATAAATGGACGGCGGCGACCATGCCAAAGCCAGACATTATCACTCACCAAACCGATAATAACCTGTCCCAAAATTCCGGCTATCGGACCAGCAGCCCACACTAGACCAATTTCATCAATTTTAAGATTATATTTGGTACTTAATATCCAACTGAGAGCTGAAATTTGAATACACAGCGCAAAGCCCATCGCCGTTGAGGGCAGTCCCAATATTACATAAAAGAAATTACTCAGTTTTTTCTGCATATTTGTTAGCATAATTCTATATCTCCAAAAAATATCCATATTCATTTAATTATTATGAATATTCACCTAATTTAACCCAATTCTCAAAAAGTCCGGCTATAACCGCCAGACTTTTCTATTATTTATTATTATGATGCCGCGCAACTAAATCCAGCATTACTTGGAACCGCGCCAGTGTACGGAACAAAGTACATTACCGACTGTCCTGGAACGATTAATTGATTAATCTCACCATTGGCAACATTAATGATTTGATGTGACATTAAATCAATATAACAGCCGCTCGCTAAAGTTGTGCTGCTATCGGTAGTCTCGTAAACCGTCGTCGATTTATTGACGATGAACGCATAATTAGTACCACGAGTCAATGCCGCCACATTAGCACCACTAGTCGAATTAATATTGGCCCAGGTCATGGTTTTACCTAAGGTTTGATTATGGAAATATACTCCGCCAATAACCTCATTTTCATTCCAATACGACACGCTGCCATTACCTAAACCGGCAGTCATTTTACCGGCAGAATTAATACCCTCATTTGCTTGCGCCTGTAAATCAGCAAACACGTACGGCGTACCCGCTTCCATTGCCATAATTATTCCATATGCCAATGGTGCGTTATAATAGTTCATGGTAAATTCGTTAGTACCGCTCCACGGGCACATTGCGCGCGAGCTAAAACTATCCGGAACTGTATCCTGATCCATAACCAGATTAATTGCATTTACTCCGGTCAAAGAACCATTACCGATTGAGCTACTTGATTGATAAGCATTACTGCTGCTAATCATTGAAGTTAATGATGCTTGCAGGTTTGCGCCATAAGCAAAAGCCCCATTTAAACCGGCTAATAATGGAAAATTCAACATTTTCATCGTGTTGCCGGATACGTTATTACCAGCCCCGGTTTTAATTCCGGTGTAATTACTGTAATTATTGGCATCGCTGGTTGGGTATTCACCAAAGAAAATATTGCTGGATTTATTATAGGCACTGGTATCTAAAAATAATTGATTCCAGAAAGTGGTACTTTGCCCACTAATATCATCAATTCGGAAACCATCAACGTTAAATCCAGTAGTTGCACTCGCTGCAGCAGTCATGGCTCCACTACCATAGTTATAACCCATTAACCACGCAGCATAACCATCAAATAATGATTGGGTGTTGCATGAGGCTCCGCTGCCACCTGTACTTGGATTTACCCAACTCGAGGAATTTGATCCCGCTGGCAAATTACCATAACCGGCATTACTATCGGCAAAATCAGGTGCCCACATAGAAGTGCTATTTTCCGGGTTGCTGCCTTGCATTACCGTACCGGAATTTGCGGCACAGGAAGACTTTCCTTGCCAAATATTGCTAAATGGAATGTATTTGCTTACGCTGGTTTGCGGCCAGTAGAATGAAGTCGGATTACTAACAGAACCCGAATAATAAGTAGTTGCCGAATCGGCATTGATATTGGTTTGGGCACCCGGTGCGGCAAATTGATGAATTGCAATATCCACAATCACTTGTAGGCCGGCGCTGTGAGCATTGGTAACCAGCGTAGCTAATTGCGCCGCTGTACCATAGCTGAGTGGATTACTTTCATTACCAATCGCTCCAAAATTCATTGGTTGATAAGCACCATACCATGCCGGGATATTGCCGGGAGTTTTGCCATTAGCATCATACATAACAGTAGCACTATATTGCGGCGGCGACACCCAAATTGATGTATAACCCATTGCGGCGTACTGTTTTAGCATCGTTGGCGTTATATTGGCAAATGGCGTATTGAATAGCTCCAAGATCACATCGGTATTACCCGAACCGGTTTTGGCGGTCGCAATCCCAGATGGTAATGACATTCCATAAGCGCCGGAGCCAAGCGTCGCACCGGTTCCATTATAGGTAGAATTGGTACCAGTACAATAGGCTTGATCTGTTTCGCCTTGAGTTATGTTTTGATTGGCACTATTTGACCAGGTACAAGTACCACCTTGGCAAATTGCACTTGATAACGAAGCAGTTGCCAATTGTTTAGCTTTACCAGCAGCATGTGCTGTTGAAGAATTAATTGGGGTTAATGTCAACTGTAAAGTGCTAGTTGTTTGCGAAGTATTGTTACTGGAATTACCACCATTACAGGCAACCATAGTAGACACCGCGGCTAATGATAGTAATTGGGTTAATAATTTTATTTTCATGATGCATTATCCATTAATATTTTATTCAGCGGTTATTATAACACCAACTCCAGCTTTTTCTCTTCATTCAACCACAAAAACCACAAAATAATCACATTTTTTTAACATAATTTGTTTTTTGTAGACATTTACCACACAAAGAAAATCATTCTCCACAATGGTAGCAGGGTGTACTTTTAACAGAAACGCCAACCATGCCAACGGAATCAATTTAGATCATATCAATATGTTACCCACATATTTAAGCAATACACATTTCAAACCATTTGTGCAAAATAAAATTAACTTCAAGTTTAACAATTTAAATAAAATGCAATAATCACACAAAACACATACTTAAAACAACACACCAATTAAATAACTTGCTAAAATCCCTTCAGCTAAATATAACAATGCAATATCTATCATAGGTCAATTAGTTTTTGACATAACCGATAGTAAAATAATCAAATGGAGATTTATGATGAAAAAACTTTTACTGCGTTTAGCACTAGTCTCGCTAGCCGCCCCGGCTTTTGCCGATGGAATTGAATCGGCAACTGTAACAACCAACGCCAGCGAATCTGCCAGCGCCAAAACTACGGCAGTTGAATCAGCATCGGTAGCAACAGTACAGAATCCAAATTCACAATTCATTGGACGTTATAATTATTTTCAAAATCCCTACGGCTGGATGATGTCCGGCGGTGGAACTACTAAATTATCAGAAAGCGAAATCGACCAACTAAATTGGGCGGAGAAGCTCTTTGAGGGAGGTACTTACAATGTATTCTCTGGTGCAACCTACAATCAATGGGATGGGCAGCGTTATCCCGCGGGGATGTCTTATGGTGGCAATATTTTTGGACAAACCGGTCAATTAGCCGGCTTCTCTATTGGTGGCGCAGTATCAATAATGAATCCGTTTTCAAGTTTAAATGGCTATATCAATAATGGTCGCGCATATTCAGCGTATATCCCAACTTTTACTCAAATCACTCTTCCTGAGGCTTTTTTAGAATACCAATACCAAAATATTGTAAACGTTGATTTGGGTTATGTCGCATTTGATAATAGCCCATGGTTAGCCGGCAATATGTATACCAATATGCTTACCGTACCAACCACCTATCAGGGTGTCGGAGTTAATGTTTATGCTGGTGGTGGCTGGTTACTTTCCGCATTAGCGTTTAATGCCGCTCAATTCGGTTCACAACCAGGCTTTATTGCTCAGACCAACTACAGCTGGATGCCCGGCGGTGGTCAATCAAATGGAACTGCAGCAATTGGAGCCAACTACGCCAGCAATGACGGCAATTATAATTTGCGCTTATGGGGTTACCAATTTGATAATTTTGGAACTCTACTTTATGGTGATACCAGTATAAATATGCCGGTAAGCAAAGAGCAATCATTTACACTATCCGCCCAGTTTGGTAGTGATCAGCAATGGATGCAGGGAAACAATGCCATCACCCAAGCTTACAATCAAAATATTCAAAGTTATATAGCTGGGGTTAAAGCCGCGTGGAACATTGATAAATTCCAAGTTTATGCCAGTGCCAATACCATGTGGGGACCAAATGGTGCGTATGGAAACGGTGCATTTATTTCGCCTTACACCCAAAGCTTACAAGTAGATCCACTCTACTCCGAAGCATGGTCATATAATATGGTGACTCAAGGAATCCCCGGTAATATGTATAAACTCGGTGGACAATTCGCTCTTGACTCATGGGGTACCAATTTGGTCTTTCAACCATCATTTGTTTACGTTGGTTCCGGCGATACCCGGGTAAATGGCTTACAGGAAATGGATTTAGTTCTCAACTACCCAATTCCACAAGTAAGAGGATTGTATTTATTTGGGGTTTATGCCCAACAATGGTATAATCAACAAGCAACCAATGTAACCAATAATCTTTATCAAGAATATGAAATCCAATCTGGAATCTATTATACTTGGTAATCAGTTAATAAACCTATCGCAGAATACCGACTCTAGCGACTAATTATTGATGTTGTGCAGAATATAATCATCTTTGGAGCCTGATTTTAAAATTAAATCAAGCTCTAAAACAGACATAGTGCTACGCTAGTTACTAACCATCACTAAGTTGTCGCGAGTATTGAAGACTAAACCACTTTTAGATTTTAAGGAATAAACATTATGAAAAAATTACTACTACCGCTCATTGCCTTCAGTGCCACTACTACAATGGCAATGACCACTGTTGATTTTAATTCGGCGTTATATAAAGACCCAACCACCTTTACCTGTAACGGTAAAAAAATTACGCCACAAACCACCATCAACAATCTATTATTGAATTGTAAAAATGGTAAAATTATTGAACATGACGAACCGACTCCTAATAGCGCGGCACAAATGCACAATGCCAATGCTGGATCAGCGACAGCTTATGATGAAACTGATGGCTCCTCTCAACTCACTGTTGACGTGGTTAAATTTTGGGATGATAAAAATAGCTATATGACTTGCAAATTTTTGAACGGGCAACTCAAAAAATGTAAATACAAATTGGCTAAAACCCCAACCAAACCCACCGCTAGCCAACCGGCAATATCTGCCGGAGCAGAATCTACGCCGGCTAATTAATAAAAACCCCCAGCTTATAACTGGGGGTTTTCCATTACTCACAGACTCTTAGCGAGATGTTCCGGCAACTGTTAACTCAAAGCCTTGCATAACTTGAGCAACTTCAATTTCATTAAGTTCATAGTAGGTACCACGCTTTAATCGCGGCGGCAAAGTAATACTACCAAAACGAACCCGCATTAACCGGCTAACGGTAATGCCAAAATGCTCAAACATCCGCCTGACTTCGCGATTGCGCCCCTCCATCAATACCGCTTTGTACCAATGATTTTTAGAATCACTATCATGACGATCTAGCTTAATAATTTCTTTGAAACTCGCCTTGCCGTCTTCTAGTTGAATTCCTTTTTTTAACTCAGCTAGTTGCTCTGGTGTCAACGGTTCACCATAAATTCTCACCGCATATTCGCGTTCAACTTCATAACGAGGATGCATAAAACGGTTGGCTAATTCACCGGATGTAGTAAAAATCAGTAGCCCGCTGGTATTATAATCTAAGCGACCAATTGCCATAAAACGTTTATTATTAAGTAACGGAATCCGATCATAAACCGTCTCGCGGCCTTCCGGGTCATGGCGAGAAACTAGCTCCCCTTCCAACTTATGATAAACAATGATCCGTGCCAGACGATCCTGCCATTTAATCCGCAATGGACGCCCCAATACCTCCACACGGTCAGTCACTGTGACCTGCTGCCCCAATTGCGCCGGTTTGCCGTTGACCAAAACCTTGCCATTGGTGATTAAATTATCACACGTACGGCGTGAACCAACTCCAGACATCGCCAACGCCTTGGAAATACGCTCACTATGTCCTTCTCGGGGATTAACTCGCTCTTCGCGAATCCGTTGAGAGGTAATTTTTTCCTGCTGATTCTGCCGGTGCAATTTTACACGTTTGGCACCGCTACGTTCATGTTTAAATGAATCTTGGCGTTGTTGCCCGTGTGATTTCTTGGCATGCGGCAGAGAACCTTCTTTGGACTCATCTAAAGTATTTTTATTTCCTGTCTGGCGTCTGCCGCTTTTTTTTGATTTATCACTACCAGCAACCAACATTTCTTTTAATTGATGTTTAATATTAAATTTCACTATATTTGTTTCTTTCTATTTTTCAATAACTATTCCGCACGTTATTATACCTTACAATTTATCCCATCACCTCGTGATTAGTTGCGCCATCGGCAAATGTTGTATTTATGCAATATTATCAAGAACCACACCGCGATAATCTCTTATTATTAGACTTAATCACCATGTCTACAAAAAAGTTATTTCTTAATACATATCTGCATATTAACTATATTATTTAATAAAATTTGATCATTCTCAAAATATTCAACCAATATATTTACATATATATATATGCCAATTTTAGTATTTACTGTTACCTAGCATAATAATTACAATACAGTATTGTCAACTATTATCTTTCAGCAATCTTTATATTAAAAGGGCTACCATCATGAAAAAGACAAACAAACCAAAAATTTTGCGAACCATCATTTTGAGTGCTGTTCTCGGTGGTTCAGCAACCCTTGCTCTTGGGCATGGCTGGCAGGTAAAACCACTTAGCCGTACCGAATATATCGAACGGAATGATATTGGTTCCGATTCGATAAATTATGAGCCACAATCAGTTAATAATACCAATACAAATTACCAGAGCCTAGGAAACAAATTATGTTATGCTGCTAACGCCCCCTTCGCGCGATTGGCAAACCCGCTACCTGAATCGCAAATTGTACCTATCAATTACAATAGCAGTGTTCCATTTCAATGGTTTTTAACCGCAGTTCACGTCCCTAGTCATTACGATGTTTATGTAACTGACTATCCCGAAGGACAGTATGAACCAGCTCCGAGCTTTAACCAACTTAAAAAAGTTTGCACTTATAACAAACCCGACGGTTCATCAACGGACAACTGGTCATGTACCATGCCAAGTTCGTCGCAAGGCAATAAACAGGTTCTAGTAACCATTTGGCAACGTACATATTCCAGCAGTGAGTACTTTGTTTCCTGCGCCGACATAAAATTTAATGGAACATTTGCTACCCCATCGCCAGCACCGACTCCGACTCCGACTCCGACTGCCTCACCAACTCCGCCACCTTGTAATGGTATTCCTGCATGGGATGCACACACAACCTATGCTCAGGCGAATATTGAGGTCTATCAAGGTAATATTATTTATAAATCTAAATGGTGGACACAAAATAATGAACCAGCCAAAAATAGTGGCGAAGGTCAACCATGGGCTGTTGTCGGCAACTGCCCAGCTACGCCAATCGTGACTCCAAGCCCAACTCCATCAGTGGTACCAAGTCCGAGCCCTAGTCCATCACCAAGCCCAATACCGAGCCCTTCTCCATCACCAGTGCCAACAGCGACCCCAAGTGGTTTGTGGACACAGGTAGCAAGCACTAATTGGCTAGCTAGTCTTGGTACCGTAAAAGCCAAAACCCAAGTAACTTTTACTCTTTTTGAAAATTCAAATTTACTGGGTAAATATACAATCGCGGTTTCAAGCTCAAATTTAAATACCTGGGAAAGCACTTTGGCTGGTAAAATCAATAATGACACCCCATTACAAGGTGTAATTAAAATCGGGGTATTAAATAGCCAATCCCAAGCAATCAACTACACTAGTGGCAGCAATAACTTTGTTTACCGCAACAATGAAGTTGGACAGAAAAATATTTACTCCTATACACTGGATCAGTCTCCGACAACTATTACCGTTAAAAACGTCTGGACACCAATTGGCGACCCGATTGCCAACTGGCTAATGGGTATTAAAAAGAATGACCAACTATACTTCTCATTGGTTCGCAATGGAGTTGAAATTGATACCTTCAATGCAGTAACTATTACCAATACCGCAAAATCAGCAACTCAATTGAATACAGCATTACGTAAACATGTGTATCCGAATTCAATCAAAGTCGCTCTTGGTGTGTTAAATGGCAGCAGTGTTTCCTTTGCCGAAAGCTATAACAATTTACTATACATCTATGTTCCGAATAATGACTATAACTCCTATCAGTACATTATTCGTCGTAATTCTGTAACTCCAACACCTTCACCGACTCCAACACCAGTGCCATCGCCTTCACCAAGTCCGATTGCAAGTCCGAGTCCTCAACCATCCCCAACACCGGTGGCTAGTCCAACTCCACAACCTACCCCAACTCCGAGCGGCGTAATGTGTAGCAGCTTCACAAGCTGGCAAAGTGGCGCTACTTACATTTCTGGAGATGTTGTTGCCTACAATGGCTATGTGTATCAAGCTAATTGGTGGACACAAAATAATCCGGCACAAAGCAATGGAGGGATGGGCAGCGGCCAGCCATGGACAAAAGTCCAAGCCTGTCAATAAATTGATTATCTCGGTTTAAATACAAAAAGAGGCGTACAAATTGTATGTCTCTTTTTATTAATCAAATGATGAATTAACAAACTAACTTCTCATTTATGAGATACATAAGATTTACACCAATTGTTAAATAATTTAATTATTTAGTAAACTATCTTGACATAACAGTGTTAGGATGTTATAATTTTGTCCTCTTATACCGACAGGTTTAAGTTATTTTCATTTTTAATTCCTCAGAAAAATACCTAACAGTGCAAACTGTTAGGTATTTTTTTATCAATTAAAAATATAGCTCAACACCTTGTCTCGATGAGGCTTAAAATAACGCTGCCAAAATCGTGGTTTAGTTAAATGAAACTCAACACCGCCATTTAACCCCGAAGACTGTGGGATAATTACACTAATTTGTTCAATAGATCCTGCCAACCACTGTTCAACTAACGGTACAAATAAATCTTGGTCAAGCGAATTTACTAGAGCCACCCACGCATAAGCATCGCGATAACGACTTGGATAATATAGTTGGTCAATCAAGATAACCCCATTCGTGGATAGTTGTGTACCGATATCATCAATTAGGTTACCAATGTTCGGATTACTCGAAATGACTTTATTTCCAAGCGAAATTTTGGCAAAATCTTGGATATCCCACAACCAGATACCATTTACCACCAATAAACCATCTTGTTCACGAAGATTATTAACTACACAGTCATGAAATAACATTTGAATTTCATTTGTCAGGGTATTGATTAATAATCCAGCGCTACCAGTTGGTAGGTAATCATTGATATTTTCACCAATAATATCAATCAAAGGAACCAATGATTGTTCATGAGTGTCAATAGTTACCCCAACTAGCCATAACTCATCGCTAATATAAAAAAACTCACATTCGCCGGTAAAATGGTGATTTAACATTTCAATTAATTGTTGACTCTCACTAAAGTCTAACTGCAATAATTCACTTTCACTAATTAAAATCCGGTCGCGATCTAACCGTAAATGGGTCGGACTAGCCAGTAAATAATTACGCCACTTACCAGTGAGACCAAGCTTTCTTGCAAAAGCCAATGCCAACGAAGCAGTTTCATCGCGCGCATCGTCCTGCTTATCAAAGAGCAGCGAATAATAAAAATCACTATAAGGAAAATCACACTTATTTACTGTGGCAAAGTTCAATAATTGATTAAACCACGGCATTTTAATTTGTGGGGATAAGTATTCCCTATCGCCACTATCAGGCCAACACAACCCTGGTAAAATTACAGTTAACCTGCTCATAAATCAATAGCTCCAGTATAAACTAGCTCAGCATTGCCTTTTAAAGTAATTTCTTGACCGCTCCATTTAACCTCTAGTTCACCACCCGGCATTTTTAGTTTGGCAGGGCTTTCAACCAAACCATCCCGAATGGCAATAACCGCACTGGCACACGCGCCGCTGCCGCATCCCAAGGTAAAGCCACAACCGCGCTCATAAGTCCGCAACAATACAACACCATCTTTAATTGCAATAAAGTTGACATTAACACTCTCCGGAAAAATTTGATTTTCCTGAAAATAAACAGCTACTTGTTGTAATAGGTTATCTTGATTTAACTCTTTTGGAGAATTTAATTTGATTACCACATGAGGATTTCCCACTGATAACGCGGAAAACTCAATCTCCTCCCCAAAATAATCAATTGCATAATCTTTGGCAAATGTCAGTAGCAAGGGGATTTTTGCTGGAGTAAAATCCGCCATTCCCATTGCAATTTCAATTGCGCCATTATCGCTGACTTGGCCACTAACAATGCGCGTCGATGTTTGTAACTGGATGCGTGATTTCCGGGTGAGATTATTCGCTAACACGTAGCGAATAAAGCATCTGGCTCCATTTCCGCACATTCCCGCTTCGCTGCCATCTGAATTATAAATCCGATAAAAAAAATCACTCACACCATCGCTAGCCGCTTCAACCAATAAAATCTGATCACAACCAATTCCAAAGCGTCGATCGCCAATTTTTTGCAACTGTTGGGGTGTAAGATGACAATCACCGCTCAAATTATTTATCACCACAAAATCATTACCGACACCTTGCATTTTGCTAAACGAAATTTTCATTTAGTTGTCCCTCTGACCAGCCGCTGCAATGCTACCGGGGTAATTACCGAGGTAACCACCACCATCATAATCACCGCCGCAAAAATATCATTGTCAAAAACGCCAAGTTGTCGCCCAGTTAGTGCAAAAATCAAGCCAACCTCGCCGCGCGGCAACATCCCAAAGCCAACCAACCACCGATCTATCCGCGATGGCAACAATACTCCGCAACCTAATTTACCAATAATCGCCGCTACCGACAGCGCTGTTCCCCACATTAGGGTTTTAAAGGACAGCAAACTAGCCAGATCGACCTGCATTCCGGCATAGACAAAAAAGATCGGCACCAAAACATAATTTAACGGTTGCACCGATTGTACCAACGCATGTTTATCCCGCGCAGTAATAATCACGCCAGCAACAAAAGCACCAATGATTGCCGCCAAACCTAAAAACTCAGCCCACCACGACAATAACAAGGCAAATGCCAGCAACATCGCCAAAACTACCGCATCTTCATAATGATCACGACGGAGCAATCGAATCAGCCGCGGAATTAGCCAGCGAATAACCGCCGCCAGTGCAAAGAATAACACTACATTAAAAATAATTTTTCCGATGGAGAGTGCATCAATAACGCCAGCAATTGCCAGCCCCGAAACCACCGCCAAAATGATTAGCCCCAGAACATCATCCATGACTGACGCCGCCAGCACAATCTGACTTTCAGCACTTTGCAAAATCCCCAAATCTTTAAACATCCGAATTGAAATACCGGTTGAGGTTGCTGCGAGCGCTGCGCCCAAAAATAAATTTAATTTGATATCCTGACTATTAAACAGCCACTGTGCCACCACAAAATAACCTAGAATAAAAGGTAGTACTACTCCAATTAGAGCGACAATGATACCGTGATGCCCAGTCTTCATGAAAGCTTTAAATTCAGTTTCCAGGCCGATTTCAAATAATAACAGCACACTCCCAAGGGTAGCTAAAAATTCAATAGTTTCGCTATGCGTTATTTGCTGCCAAAACCCCACTCCAAAATGTCCCAAAATACCAATTAGCATTCCCAGCAACAGTTCACCAATTACCGCCGGCATCCCCAGTTTACGGATGCTCCAGCTAAAGGATGCACCTCCAATAATGATCCCCACTGCCAGTAATAAATAACTTTGATTTTCAGCCCCTCCTGAATTGGCATAAGCCATTGGGGTTAGTAGCAATAATAGCCAAAAATAACGCATGTACCCATCCTTTTTATAAGATGACTATTATACCTTAAATTTAGCCAAAAAATTAATTAAACCTTAGTCGTAGCAAAGTGCTACAATAATGGGGAACAAAATTCCGGCAAGGTTTTACTGTTGAATGTTTTTTATTTGGGGGATCACTCTACTAACTAAGTGGAGTGCTGGGTTGTATCTGTAATAGTAAAATGCCGGCGTCATTAAATCTTGGGAGTCATCTATGTTCAAACAAGGTCAGGACTTTAACGAATTATTTACCAATTTGGCAAATGCCAATCAAACTTGGTTTCAAAATTTACTCAATACCTCCAACGGCACTCAGCCCAATAATCCATTTCTAAACATGTTCCAATCATTTTTTGATCATACCCGAACTTATCTGGAAACTCAAAGCCAATTTTATCAAGATCAATTAAGCATGTGGGCCAAGTTTTGCGACCAAAATGGCGCTGCCGTTGAAGCTGAAAATAAAAAACCAGTCGATCGTCGCTTTGCCGATCCGGATTGGGAAAAAAACCCTTTCTTCTCTTATCTAAAACAAAGTTATCAAAGCGTTTCAAAACAGTTATTTGAATTTGTTAGCAAGTCGAACATGGATGAAGAGACAAAATTCCGGATGGAATTTTTTATGCGCCAATATCTTGATGCAATTGCACCATCTAATTTTGCCCTGACTAATCCGGAAGTGATCAAGACCATGATTGACACCCATGGTAAATCATTAGCTGATGGCATGCGCAATATGGTTGAAGATGCTAAGAATGGTTATATTACCATGACCGATGAATCGCAATTTGAAGTTGGAAAAAATCTGGCAACTACTCCCGGTGCTGTGGTATTTAAAAATGAGTTAATTGAGTTAGTACAATACACGCCAACTACCGAAAAAGTTTATGAGATTCCATTATTGATTGTTCCTCCATGTATCAATAAATATTACATTCTGGATTTACAGGAAACCAACTCAATGGTTCGTTACTTGGTTGAACAAGGTTTTAATGTGTTTTTGGTTTCATGGAAATCGGCAGATAGCTCAATCCGCAACTACCGCTGGGAAGAATATGCCAACATCGGGGTGATTGCCGCTTTAGAAGCAACTCGCAAAATCACCGGAAAAGACAAAGTAAATACCCTAGGTTACTGCGTTGGCGGGATCATCTTGACTAGTGCTGCTATTTTACTGAAAAATCGTGGTTTAGACTGGATTAACAGCATGGGACATATGACTACCATGTTAGATCATACTGAACCAGGTGAAATCAAAGCTTTCCTTGATCGTGACTTAATGAAATTGCGCGAGGCTAAAAAACATACCGGTGGGATAATGTCCGGTAGAATTATCTCACAAACGTTCTCGGCACTACGTGCGAACGAACTAGTCTGGAATTATTGGGTTAATAATTACTTACTAGGCAAAACACCACAGAAATTTGATTTGTTATACTGGAATAATGATACTGTTGATTTACCTGTACCGATGCATGCGTTTTTGATGGAACGGATGTATTTGGATAATGCTTTAGTTAAAGGTGAATTGGTGGTTGATGGTGTTAAAATGGATCTTAGTGTATTAGATTACCCAATTTATTTATTTGCCGCACAAAAAGATCATATCGTGCCATGGATATCAGCTTATAAATCAACATGGTATCTAAAAAATGCTCAAGTACGCTTTGTTCTTGGTGCTTCTGGTCATACTGCTGGAGTAGTAAACCCAGTTACTACGGATAAACGCAACTATTGGGTTAATGACCAATTGGTTGAAGATCCGGCAGCATGGTTCCATAATGCTAAAGAAATGCCTGGTAGCTGGTGGAAAGATATGAATGTGTGGTATGCCGAGAAATCCGGTGCGCAAATTAAAGCTCCAAAATTGGGTACTAAAGCGTTCCCGGTTCTAGGTGTTGCCCCAGGTGACTATGTAAAAGCCAAAGCATTAAGTATTATTGAAGCTGAAACAGCATAAAGAAACTAGTATTAGTTCAGCGCGAAAAATAGCGCTGAGCTAAAAAGCCAAACTGATTTTTAATGTGTTATTTTTATGTTTAATTTTTATAGGATAAAGATATGAGTAAAATTGTAATTGTAGCCGCAAAAAGAACTGCAGTTGGTAGTTTTAATGGTACATTAGCTAAAATATCAGCCCCTGCTTTGGGTGGTGCCGTAATTAAGGCGTTATTAGCCGAAACTGGCGTTAAACCGGAACAAGTTAGTGAAGTGATTTTAGGTCAAGTATTGCAAGCCAGTGTTGGTCAAAATCCAGCTCGTCAGGCCGCATTCCTTGGCGGAATTCCCAAAGAAGTTCCAGCACTAACCATCAATCAAGTTTGCGGCTCAGGTTTAAAATCTATTGATTTAGCAGTTCAAGCCATTAAAGCTGGCGATGCAGAAATCGTAATTGCGGGTGGACAGGAAAATATGTCACTATCGCCACATTTCGTTACCGGAATGCGCGATGGTTTTAAAATGGGTAATGCAGCATTAGTTGATTCGATGGTTGCTGATGCACTTACTGATGTCTATAACCGTTATCACATGGGTGTAACCGCTGAAAATGTAGCTGAAAAATTAAGCATCAGCAAAGAAGAACAAGATCAATTTGCCGCGGCATCTCAAAACAAGGCCGAAGCAGCACAAAAAGCCGGCAAGTTTGATACCCAAATCGTACCGATTACGATTCCACAACGCAAAGGCGATCCAATCGTTTTTGCCAAAGATGAGTATATCAAATATGGCGCAACTGTTGAAGGTATGGCAAAAGTAAAACCAGCATTTAAAAAAGAAAATGGAACTGTTACTGCTGCGAATGCATCAGGTATCAATGACGGCGCTGCTGCAGTAATGGTTATGACTGAAGCCAAAGCTAAAGAATTAGGCTTAACTCCTTTGGCTTACTATGTTGCTGGTGCTTCAGCTGGTTGTGAACCAGAAACTATGGGTTTAGGACCGGTTTACGCATCTACTAAGACTTTGGAAAAGGCTGGTTGGACTAAAGAGCAATTAGATTTAGTTGAAGCCAATGAGGCATTTGCCGCCCAAGCACTAGGTGTTAATAAAATGATGGGCTGGGATACTTCTAAAGTGAATGTAAATGGCGGAGCGATTGCGATTGGTCACCCGCTAGGTGCTTCTGGTTGTCGTATTTTTGTTGACTTAGTTCACGAGATGAATCGCCGTGATGCTAAAAAAGGTTTGGCTACATTATGTATCGGTGGCGGTATGGGTGTAGCGATTGCAGTTGAAAGATAACAAGGAAAAGTTATGGCTTATGTAATTACCGAAGCATGTATAAAGTGCAAACACACTGATTGTGTCGATGTATGTCCGGTTGATTGTTTCCGCGAGGGTCCCAACTTTCTGGTAATTGACCCGGATGAGTGCATCGATTGTACCCTTTGCACGGCAGAGTGCCCAGTAGAAGCAATTTATGCCGAAGATGAGGTGCCGGAAGGTCAACAAGCATTTATCCAATTAAATGCTGAATTGGCTAAACACCCAAACTGGAAGCCGATCACCGCCAAAAAACCCGCTCCGGCAGATGCCGAAGAATGGGCTGGCGTAAAAGAGAAGCTCCACTTGCTGGAGCGAAATGGCGCATAAGCCACTAAACGCAAGCGCTTCATTATCTAAACAGTTACCTTAATCGGTAACTGTTTTTTTATTCGTCCCGTAATTATGTGGTGTAAAATATTTTTCCCAAGTATAAATCACCTGAATCCCAAATAATAGAATAAACGTAGAAAGATAAATCCACAATAAAAAAATCGGTAACATTGCCAGTGAACCATATAATAATTGATAGTTTTCTTTTAGTTCTTTTATTGAATAAATGAAATATTCCTGCAATGATAAGAAAACTGTTCCGGCTGCCAAGCCGACAACTACCGCATGACGGAAAAGAATTTTTTGAACCGGAATAAATTTATACAGCGCGATAAAAACCCCAAAAGTAAAAATCCATGAAGTAACAGATACTAAAACCCGCTGAAAATGAAAATCTGTTAACTCATTAACCGCTTGATTTATATAGCCCAAAGCATAGACAAAAAACGGACCAATAATAAAAAAAAGACTAAACCTCAGTATTGAACGTGAAAATTTGACCTTTAACTTGCGGTAACTCATTATATTAAATAAGTCCTGAATCTCAAATAAAACGCCATAACAACTCGCAATCAATAAAATAAATGAAAACCATGAAAGTTGCGCGCTATGTTGAATTGATAAGGTAACTATCCTGTATAATTCACCACCAGATTGCGGGATATAATCATTCAAAAAATACTGTTGCACACCCTCGGTTATCCGGCGTGAAAACGGCATAATCTGACTAATATTTGCCAAGGCAATTGATAAGGGAATAAATGCCAATGTTGCCGTAAAGGCTAGACTACTGGAATTACGCAAGCCGCGTTTATCAAAAAAATGGTTAGCTGACTTATAGAACAACTTAGTCGTGCGATAATACTGGCGCAATAATCTGCGGGTCAGCCAGAACATAAATTTATTAATTCTCATATGCTTGTAATTTACATTGATTTATCATTTGTGATGAATTCTTCAACCACCAACTGTTGAATTGCTGCTGCAATTTCACACCGAAATTGTCACGTGAAAAAAGAAATACTTTATCTGGCTGAGGAAAAGTTTCGGCTAAATTCGCCGGACATAATTTACCATCTAACTCGTGATGATAAGTGACTTCAACATTATCGGTAAACATCACATCGGCTCTTGTTGGTGTCTTCGTTAATGCTGTTATCGCAGTATAATTTTCCGGCACCAGTATTATGGTTGCCCTGGTAAGATGCTGTAGCGCAAATAGCTCATTGGTTCCGCCGCGATTTTCAATTACTGTAATACTCTCATTATCAATAGCAGTAAAATTAGTAAAACGTTGTTGCTCTGAGCAACGAACCATCGCCACTTTAGCCGAACTTTCAATCGGGGAGGAAAAACCAAATTGTGTCGCTCGTGCCGACGTTCCGGAAATCCCACCTACCGCAATCGCAAATTTCCCGCCACTTAAGTCGCTAGATAGTTTAGGCCAGCTAGTCGATTCAAATTGTACCGAATAATTAAAATCTCCGGCAAAGTGATTGATAATACAAATATCCCGTCCGCTATAACCTTTAGTAGTTTTTTGGGTTAGAGGTGGATAGTCGCCGGTAGTCCCGACTTTAATCACCGTGGGCACGGCAAACGATAGTATCGGCAGACCAAGCAAAATAAACAATAATTTCCGCACTAAAAACACCTATTAATAAAACAGCTAGTTGGCAATAGTAACATATTTACCTACATCAGCGCAACAAAGGAGTGGCATTAACGTCCGTTCTTATTCAATAAACTTAAATATTTAAGCAGCGGAGCATTTAATCCGGTAGTATTTTGAGTTTGTTCGAGGATATATTTAATTAGCCCAACTGAAATATGATAAAATATTTTCTAATTAACTTATAGCGATTGCCATTACATGAAAAAAACACATCTATTGCTGAATATCACCTGCCTTTTGGGCTTAGCAGCCTGTGCCAATAATCCATTTAGCTCTTATCATGCTAAAAGCAATCAAACCATCAATAAAATATATCAGGGACAACTTGCTACCGCAATGGTAGCAGAAAGTACTGCCGATCCGCTATATAATATGGAATATGGCTCACTGGAACGAATGAATCAAAATTATATCGCCAGTAATTATAACTATACTCTAGCCGAACAAAGTATTCAACTATGGGCAAATAGCTGGATGAGTACCACCGGCGGCAGCATTGCCAATTCTGCCACTTCAATGCTGATCAATGATAATGCCACTGAATATCAACCTAAAGGTTATGAAAAATCGTTCTTAGCCACCTACCATGCCCTTAACCATCTAGATTTAAACAACTGGGAAAATGCCCGAATTGAGATAAAACGGATGTATCAGATTGAGCAAGCCACCAAAAATTATAATCAAGCACTATATTACCAAACCGCTCAAGAATATCAGGATATTGCTCAGGATAAATCCCAGTCTTATCTTGAAAAACAAATTATTCAAAACTATGATTTCAGCGATATCAATAATCCTGAAGTGCTGGCGCTCAAAAACAGTTATCAAAACGCTTTTAGCCACTATCTGGCAGGTTTTATCTTTGAGGCCATGGGTGAACCAAGTCTGGCACGACCGGGGTATGTAAATGCCGGGCAATTAAATCCGACCAATACCCTGATTCAGCAAAGCATTAGCAACCTTGATAAAAACTATCATCCCAAAGCTGGCTATAGTGATTTACTGATTGTTGAAGAAGTTGGGCATGCCCCACTGATTAAATCTCAGGAAGCACATATTCCGATTAATGCCAACTTTACCGGCAATCAAAATTCCTGCATTAATATGATCAATATATTCTTCCCAACCCTACAACCTGACCGTTATAATAATATGGTTTACCCGTATTTATTGGATAGTAATCCATATACCCCGCTGGAAATGGTCGATGTTAATTTAATGGCGGCGCGCGCGATTCATGACGAAATACCGCATATTATCGCCCGCAATATTTCCGCAGCAATCCGCAATATCGCGACCTCACAAGCCGCCTGTAGCGGTGGTGGAAATATCGGTACGCTCCTAAGCCTTGGCACCAGTCTTGGCGGAATGCTCTTAGATCGTGCCGATGAACGGATTTGGACGCTACTACCAAATAAAATCTTTATTAATCGGGTAAGTCTCCCTTATGGCAAACACAACATCACCGTTAACGTAAATGGAATTCCGTTTACCCAGGAAGTAACACTAACTCAACCATACCAGATTATTAATTTCAGAATAATCGGTAATCAGGTCTTATTTAACACACAACAATGACAATTATTTAGCTTTTAAAAGGATAAACTTATATGAAAAAATATATTCTGGGAATGCTTGCTGCGGGCACGTTTCTTGCTGGTTGTAGCACCAACCGGATCAAAGATCACGTAGTTGAAGTCGGTGATATGGGTAATGTCTCAATTACCAATATGACCTCAATGCGGGTTAATGGCTTATTGGTAGCTCAGGGCTATTTTCACAATAGCGGCAGCAAAGCGGCACAAGGTTATTATCGCTGCCAATTTTATGATGCCAATAAAATGCAGGTTGGTGACCCGCAGCAATGGCAATTGCTAACAATTTACCCAAATGAGGATCAACCGGTTAAATGTCTGGCAACCCAACTTGAAGCAACTGACTTCAAGATTGAATTTTCCAACGATGCCAGCAACGTTACGGTTTATAAATAATTTTTAAATTTCTTGCTAAAGGACAATTATGAAAGCTAAATTATTACAATTATCACTTTTAGGTAGCATGTTACTTACCGGTTGTGCCGGTCCGCAAATTTCCTATGTTGACCCCAATGCAGTCAATAATCTGACCACCAATTTCAGCCAAAATGATTTGCGGGCGGTTGCGCAGGATATGTCAACCCAATTAATCCAAAGCGGCAAAATGGATGGGTGTAAGACTTTCACCATTTCACCAGTTAAAAATAATACCGATCAATATGTTGACACTTCGGTAATGACTAATGCGATGGCGGATAAATTAACCAATTCTTCGGCAGTGAAATCAACTTATGTTATTTCGACCGGCGAAATGCAAAATCAGGTTGACGAACTTGATCGTCAAAATCAGTCTGGTCTATATGACCAATCTACAACTGCCAAAATCGGCAAAATGAAAGGTGCCCAATGCCGGATTGACGGTAAATTGACCAGTGATACTTCGGTTGGACCAGATGGTAAAACCACTTTGGTTGCCTATACTTTCTTCGTCCAAGTATTTGATGTTCAACAAGGAGCGGCAATCTGGCGCAACGAGAAAAACATCTCCAAAGCTAAGATTTATTAATTCAAATAAAAAAGCAGATCTCTACGATCTGCTTTTTTATTTTCAATCATTAAAAATTATGCCGCGGTATATTCTTCCAAGTACCCACGCATTTTTTGCAAAGCTTTAGTTTCTATTTGACGAATCCGCTCGGCGGATACACCAAATTCGGCTGCCAAATCATGTAACGTCAACTGAGATTCGCTATCAGCCAACCACCGAGTCTCAACGATTCGCCGACTGCGTTCATCCAGTTGCGATAATGCATATTCAATGCCGTTAACCTGCAAATCCTCGCTGGCTTTACGCTCAATCACTGCTTCTGGTGTGGCACTGGCATCACTCAACCAATCGATCGGCGCAGAAGATTCATCACTGCTATCACCAATCAACGCCACATCGCCACCGGAAAAACACATATTCATATCAACGACATCAGACTTACTGACTGCTAAATTTTCAGCAATCTGACTGGCTTCGCTGTCGGATAAGCTACCAACTTCTTCGCGTTGCGAACGCAAATTAAAAAACAGCTTCCGTTGTGCTTTAGTGGTAACAGTCTTGACAATTCGCCAATTCTTAATTACAAACTCATTGATCTCGGCTTTAATCCAGTGCATGGCATAGGTAACCAAGCGTACGTTACGTCGAGCATCAAAGCGCTTAACCGCTTTCATCAGCCCGATGGTGCCTTCCTGCACGATGTCAGCAAATTGCAACCCATAACCCATATAACTGCGTGAAATTGAAACTACTAAACGCAAATGGGATAAAACCAAATATCTGGCAGCATCAACATCTTCATGCTGGCGCCATTTTTCAGCATATTCAAATTCTTCTTCCGCGGTCAGTAATGGCAAACTATTAACATAATTAATATATGCCTCCATACTACCATTGGATACTACCGGTAAATTACTGAGTGCTACATTAGTCATATTCGCCTCCCTAGAATTCCAAGTTTGGCATTATAACAAACTCACCCCGACTTGTCAAGTATTTATATTAGATTTTACTAATTACATTATCAATAGAAAAAGCAACCTTTATATCTGGTTGCTTTTTCAAAAGAGATTGACTAATTACAGTTCACTAACTGCCAATTCACCAATTAGATTCACACCAAAATCCACTGCGCGAATAACCGTTTCAGCTGCCAATGCCGGATCAGCAAATGGACTACTATCACCAATAATACCTAATACACAACCACTCTTGATTTGGTAACCAAACTGCTGACTATAAACTTGTGAAAGCACATAAACATGGGAGCACTCCATTTCAGAGGCTACAACACCATATGCTTTCATTTTATTCATAAAGCTAATACTTTCATCACTTGATGGTCCACAAAGGAACTCTCTAGCATACAGCGAGTCCTTAGAGTGAATAATTCCGTGATATACCGGATAAGTTACTGTCTTTCCCAAATTTTGCGCATTTACTGCCAAATCTAGACTAGAAATTGCCGGAAATGATAATGGAACATAGTTAGTGCTGGTAGATTCATCACGCACGGCCGCAGTACCAAAAACTACACTTCCAACTTTAATATCATCTTGCATGCTGCCGGCAGTACCGATCCGTAAAAACCGCTTGGCACCCAAAATAATTAGCTCACTCAAAATCAAGTCCACACTTGGCGTACCCATACCGGTTGAAATTGCCGCCACCTTGATGATGTGCCCTTTATGTTCTAAATCACCTAAATATAAGTCATGGCCGCGAGAGCTGGTTTTCACTTCAATATTTTTAAAATATTTTTCGGCAATTTCACGTGCCCGACCGTTAGACCCAGGAATAAAAACATAACGACCAATATCACCGTTACCCAAAAAATCTTCGTGGGTAGCACTAAAATGATGTGGTTTAAAATTAACAAAATCCAGTTTTTGCATAATTAACTCCTCTTATTAATGAAAAACTTAAATATCAACATTCCGCGCCATCAGCGCATTACTCTCAATAAAGTTACGCCGCGGTTCAACTTCATCACCCATCAAGGTGCTAAAGATATTATCGGCAGCAATCGCATCCTCAATTGTTACTTTCAATAAGCGGCGGACGCTTGGATCCATGGTAGTTTCCCACAACTGCTCGGCATTCATCTCTCCCAGACCTTTATAACGCTGGATATTCATGCCTTTTTTAACCTCGTTCATCAACCATTCCAACCCCAGATTAAAGCGCTCAACCTGACGGCTATTCTCGCCGCGATACACCAATAAATTAGCCCCACTTATTGGTGCAATTAATTCACCGGCACGTGCAATCCGTGAATAATCACCACTATCAAGGAAATAACTATCCAGATTGGTAACTACATAATTACCATGTTCAATCCGGACAATTTTCAAGCGATAGCTTTGTTTGATTTCATCAAATAAAACCTCAAAATTCACCTTTTGCCCAATTAATGCAACTTTTAACAACTCAACCGCATGATTAGCGTTTTCCTCAGTATCTAAATTAATCCGCGGCAAATGCAATAATGTATTTAAAACCACCCGATCCATAAAGCGGCTATGGGAATCAATTATATGCTGGGCTTTAAGGTAAACTTTGGCAGTATTGGCTAATAAATCGCCAGACAATAAAGTCGTACCATCCGCAACAAATTTAGCATCGGTTAGCGCCAATTCCAGCAAATACTGATCCATTTCATCCTGATCTTTAACATAACGCTCGTTCTTGCCCTGTTTAATCTTAAATAATGGTGGTTGTGCAATATAAATATGCCCACGCTCGACTAATTCCGGCATCTGCCGATAGAAGAAAGTTAAAAGTAAGGTACGAATATGTGCGCCATCGACATCGGCATCGGTCATGATAATAATTCGATGGTAACGCAATTTTTCGACATTATATTCTTCTTTACCGATACCGGTACCCAAGGCTGTAATCAGCGTAGCAACTTCCTGAGAGGATAGCATTTTATCAAAGCGCGCTTTTTCAACATTCAGAATTTTCCCTTTGAGCGGTAAAATCGCCTGATTTTTACGGTCGCGCCCCTGTTTCGCCGAACCACCTGCAGAGTCCCCCTCGACTAGATACAATTCACTTAAAGCCGGATCTTTTTCCTGACAATCCGCCAATTTACCGGGTAAGCCCATCCCGTCAAGAATACCTTTACGACGGGTCAAGTCACGTGCCTTACGCGCAGCTTCGCGTGCTCGTGCCGCTTCAACAATCTTGCCACAAATAATTTTGGCATCCAGCGGATTTTCCAGTAAATAAGTCTTAAGCGCATCGCTAATGAGTTCTTGAACAATTGGTGAAATTTCTGATGAAACCAATTTGTCTTTGGTTTGTGATGAAAATTTCGGATCCGGCAGTTTTACCGATATCACGCAGGTTAAACCTTCACGCATATCATCGCCAGAAGTAGTTACCTTGGCTTTCTTGGCCAATTCTTGTTCTTCAATATATTGATTAAGCGTTCTGGTCATAACGGTACGCAAGGCCGATAGATGTGAACCGCCATCACGTTGTGGAATGTTGTTGGTAAAACATTGAATATTTTCGCTATAAGAGTCATTCCATTGCATCGCAACTTCAACCCCCATCCCCTCTTTTTCACCATTACAGTGAAAAATCTTCTGATGAAGCACGGTTTTGCTGCGATTCATATAGGCCACAAAACCGGCAACGCCACCAGAAAAGGCAAAATTTTCTTCTTTGCCGTTGCGAAAATCGGTGAGAATAATATTCACACCATTATTTAAAAATGACAGTTCACGGATTCGTTTAGCTAAAATATCATAATGATACTCAACTACCCCAAAAGTTGCCGCACTTGCCATAAATTGAACTTTGGTACCCTTTTTACCTTTTGGCGCCGGCCCCATTTCTTTCAATGGCGCAACGGCATCACCATTATGAAACTCAATCCAATATTCTTTGCCATCGCGCCAAACAGTCAAACGCACCCATTCAGACAAGGCATTAACTACCGAAACACCAACCCCATGCAAACCACCGGAAATCTTGTAGGAATTATTATCAAATTTACCACCAGCATGTAGTATCGTCATAATTACTTCGACTGCTGAGCGCCCCTCTTCCGGATGAATATCCGTTGGCATACCGCGTCCATTATCTTCAACTGAAATCGAATTATCTTCGTGTATCGCAACTTTAATAGCATTACAATGTCCAGCTAACGCCTCATCAATAGCATTGTCCAACACCTCAAAAACCATATGATGCAAGCCAGTTCCATCCTGAGTATCACCAATATACATTCCTGGGCGTTTACGAACCGCGTCCAGTCCTTTTAAGACCTTAATACTACTACTATCGTAACTCTGTTGTTGTTCTTTTTCTGACATATCCAACTTTTACCTTTAAAATTTTCTACTCACCGACAAAATTCGTCAATAAATATTTTTTAGATCATGCCCGCAACGGCATGATTACATATTTAAAATCAATCTGATTGGGCACAGTCACCAAGACACTGCGCTGATTATCAAAAAACGCCCATTGTAAATTTTCTTCAGCACTATTATTTAGCACATCCAGAATATAGGAAATATTGAAATTCAATCGTAATTCACTGTCATTGCCGTATTGAATTGCCAATTCATCACGCGAATCTTCCTGCTCTTCATTGCGGCAGCTAATTGTCAATAGATTTGGTTTTAATTCCAAGGTAATGGTGCGCAACTTGTCAATCCCAATTACCGCCACCCGTTGCACGGCTTTTAATAATTCTTCACGATTAATTAGACACAATTTATCATTGGTCAACGGAATTACCCGTTCATAATCTGGGTATTTACCATCAATTAATTTAGTAATTAACTGTTTATTCTGGGTTTCAAAAATTACTTGATTCGGGTATATTTTAATATTAACCACTTCTTCACTATCTTCCAGCAGACGATACAATTCAAGAATGGTTTTACGCGGAATGATCGCACTAATATCCGGCAGCATATCGGCAAGAGTATAACTAACATAACTCAAACGATGGGCATCGGTTGCCACCAAATGTAACTCATTATTTTTTACTTCCAGGAGCATACCATTCAAAAATATCCGCGCGTCATTTACTGCCATCGAATATTGAACTTTGCCAATCAATTCTTTCAAGTCTTGTTGCGCCAAACTAAACTGACCAATACAATCTTCATTTACTTTCAGTAACGGATAGTGATCAGCGGGTAAACTTTGCAGTGTAAATTTACTGCGCCCGGATTTGACGGTAACTTTATGTTCATTTACTTCCAGACTGACACTGCTTTCCGGCAAGGCTTTTAAAACATCCTGCAATTTCTTTGCCGGTAAGGTAATTGCAAAATCATCGCCGTCAATCCCACCATTAACCAGAAGCGTTGCCTGAATTTCCATATCATTGGCAACAATCGTCACCAACTCACCATTTTTTTTCAAATAGACATTGGATAAAATCGGCATGGTCTGTTTTTTCTCAACAAAGCCGGTGGTTTGAGCCAAAGGTTTTAACAACGTATCACGTTGAAAGTTTAACAACATAATTTACCCTCTTTTAAAACAGGATGTTTAGCTATTTAATTTTAGGTTAAGTATCTAATATTGCGCGGTTAGCCTATTTTTATCCCCAGCCGCAACATCATAATAAAAATTAGTTTTGCAGCATTTGTACCAATAACTTATACTCGCGCTCAATCTTCTCATCTTTTGTCCGTAAATCGACCACGGTTTTTTGCGCATGCAGAACCGTCGAATGATCCCGTCCACCAAAGGCCTGCCCAATTGCAGGTAAGCTGTATTGGGTTAGCTCTTTACAGATAGTCATGGCAATTTGCCGCGGCCGCGCAATAATTTGGGTTCGCTTGCTCGACAACAAATCGGAAATTTTAATTTTGTAAAAATCGCATACCGTTTTTTGAATATCATCAATCGACACCGTCCGTGATTCTCCGGCAATGATATCCATCAATGCCTCCTTCGCGATCGCAACACTCAAACCTTTACGAGAAAATTTAGCATGATAGATAACTTTATTTAATGCGCCTTCCAGTTCGCGGACATTGGATTTAATATTTTGCGCCACAAAAAATGCTACATCGTCATCCAAGTCCACTTTATTACGGAGAGCTTTATTTTTCAAAATCGCCACCCGCATTTCCAGCTCCGGTGGTTGAATTTCGACGGTTAATCCCGACGCAAAACGTGAAATTAGACGCTCATTCAAATTGCTGATATTTTTGGGATAAGTATCGCAGGTCATAATTACCTGCTTGCCTTTTTCCAGTAAATTATTAAAGGTATAGAAAAATTCTTCCTGAGTCTTGGTTTTGTCGCCGGCAATAAACTGAATATCATCCATCAACAATAAATCCAGTCCGTTATAATATTTTTTCAGCTCATCAAACCCTTGACGCATCGAGGCTTTTACCACATCTTGAATGTAATCGTTAGCGTGTAGATAGCGAATCTTGGCATTAGGATTTTTGCGATGAATTTCATTACCGATTGCTTGCATCAAATGGGTTTTGCCTAGCCCAACCCCACCGTAGATAAATAATGGATTATGATTGCGATTCCCGGGATCCTGGGTTATGTGCATCCCAATCGCATAAGCTAGTTGATTGGAATTACCGCGCACCAGACTATCAAAAGTATAGTCCTTATTCAGTTTGGTTGATTGGTGCAATTGTGCCAGAACCTCTTTATCGGCTTTGGTCCGCGAAACTGGTTTTGCTGATTTGGTACCGGTTGCAGTTGGTGAATTATCGTTTAGTGCATCCGAAACCGTAGCTATATTTTCAGCAGCACTCGGAGCATCACCACCAGTGGTTGCCGGTACCTCAAGATTAATTCCCGCCGGAGTACTGGCAACAACCAATTCCGCCACCGCGCCACCGCTTAATTCATCCAAAAGGTTTTTGATTTTTGTCCAATATTTTTTTATCACAAAATCATGTACCAATCGATTACCGGCAACCACTTCCAGTTTACCATTTTCAACCCGCAGCTTTAAATTTTTAATCCACGCGTTATATTCAACCTCAGATACAATTTTTTGTTCCTGAATCAGCATCATACATTGCTGCCAGATAATTTCCAGTTCATTCATATAGTTCTTAATTCGATTCTGTGTGTAATAGATAAAATTATTGCAGTATTTTACCAGAAAGCATCACTATACATGAAACAATAAAAAACCCGCACCAATCGGTGCGGGTTTTGATAATTTTACCAGAAAATTATTTCTTAGCAGCAGCTTTCTTAACCGCTGAAACAGTTGCAGTTGTCGCAGCATTTAAGTTGCTGTTAGCAAATTCTGAAACTTGTGAAGCTACTTTGTTCATTGCAGCCAAAGCTTGGTTTGCGCTATTGATCCAGTTTTTCAAAGAATCACCAGCCACTTGCGCGCCACTTGGATTATATTGAGATAAGCCATCAACTGATGACAAAGCGGCTTGTTGCAAATTTTGCACGCTTTCTTCTGCTACTTTGTTGATTTTAGCTTGAACTTCGCTAACTACATCATAAACATCGCGAGCTGAAGCAATATTTTTCTCAACCGCTTGAGTAGCCATTGTATTTACACGGTTAATGATTTCTTTAGCATCAGTAACAGATGAAAGATCTTTAATTGCTTTAGAAGTTTCTTCCATAATTTGACGTGAAGTTTCTAATTGAATGTGCGTTAATTTTTCAACAGAGTGAATAGATGCAGTAACTAAATCCATTGCAGTATCAATTGCTTTTTGAGCTTCAGTAGTCAATTTTTCATTTTTTGTAAACATTTTTTTCTCCAAATTAAAAAGTTAGTTTATTAAATTTTTGTGCAGATGCTCAATACTATGCTATAATAAATTTTTGAGTTCAACACAAAGATTTAATCTGTACAGGCGTTATTATTGTGCAGTGCAGCATAATTTGTCAAGTGTTATTTCACTAATTAATGTAAATTTATTTTGGGGGCATATGAAAAAACCTGCAGAACCAAGGATTCTAAAGAAATATCAAAATCGCCGTTTATATGATACCGCAACCAGTACTTATGTAATTTTAGACGATATTAAGCAAATGATCATGGATGGAGACGATATTCGTGTTGTTGATGTTAAAACCGAAGCCGATGTCACCCGCAGTGTATTATTGCAAATAATCCTCGAAGAAGAGGCTAGTTCAACACCGATTTTAACCAATGAATTTATTGTTCAAATAATCCGTTTCTATGGCAAAGCCTTTCAACCAGCGATTAGTCCGTTTCTGGAACAAGGGATGGATGTCTTAAAACAAACCCAAAAACGTTTTTATGCACAAATAAAAGCCGCTTACCCTAAAGATGCCATTCCCAGTGGGATTGATTTGTGGAAAGAATTCTGGCATGAGCGTGGTCCACAGGTGCAGCAAAATATTCTAGATTATCTCAATAGCAGCGCCAGCAGCTTTTTGCAAATTCAGGAACAGGTTCAGGAACAGATTCAATCACATACTGAAAGCATTTTTAATATGATGCAATTCCCATTTAATACTACTCGGAAAAAATAGAATGGCAAAAATTGGATTTGTATCATTAGGCTGCCCCAAAGCACTAGTTGACTCGGAAAATATTCTTACCGCATTAAAAGCTGAAGGCTATGAGATTGTTAACGAATATAACAATGCCGAATTGGTTGTGGTTAATACCTGTGGTTTTATTGATTCGGCAGTAGAGGAATCAATGACTGCGATTGGTGATGCTTTAGCAGAAAACGGCAAGGTAATTGTAACTGGTTGTTTGGGTGCTAAAGAGGGTGTTATTACTACTCAATATCCAAATGTACTGGGAGTTACCGGACCTCATGCAACACAGGAAGTGCTGAATTTAATTCATCAACACTTACCCAAACCACATGATCCGTTTAGTGATCTATTGCCGCCACAAGGAATAAAATTAACTCCGAAGCATTACGCATATTTAAAAAT
>CAZATM010000111.1:0-13457 GCA_964488065.1 uncultured Neisseria sp. | reverse complement strand
CCATAAAAGAACTTTGCCGCCGCTGGTATCCTGAAGTTATTACCGGATTTAGCAAGCATAATAAACATGAGGCATTAGCGGATATCCATGAGTCAATAGCCGAGCTTAAATATTACCGGGAGAAAATTTTCTTAAATCCGGAAGTTTTGGCTAAGTCAGATATAAGCAAGCAAGGTTAATTGTTTTCTAGGGGCACATAGGTGTTCCTTTTTTTATAAGGAAATTATTGAATGAAACGTTTTTTGGACTGCCGCGCATCCGATTTGGCAGACATCAGTAAGCGGGATTTATTAACGGCACTACGAGCGAGTGAGGGGCGGATAATTGTTAGCGAAACTATTGGTGCCGTACAACCATTATTGACAACCATCACTAATGCTGAATTTGCGGCATCACAAGGTGCAGATATTTTGGTATTAAATTTATTTGATGTCAATCAGCCACTAGTTAATGGATTGCCCAAAGGCACTCCCGCAGAAGATACTATTCGTGTGTTAAAAAAATTAACTGGACGGATTGTCGGAATCAATCTTGAACCGGTCGATGCCAATTTTGCGCCACAGGAAGAAGATGAGGTGTGGGGCGGTATTACTGCGGGACGTTTGGGGACAGTTACTAATGCGCAAAAAGCTGCCGCGATGGGGGCTAATTTTGTTATCTTGACCGGAAACCCAGGCAATGGAGTTTCGAATTCGGCGATTTGCCATTCATTACGCGAAATCAGTGCGGCAGTTGGGGATAAATTGGTGTTGATTGCCGGTAAAATGCATGCTGCGGGGGTTTTGGGTGAAGCTGCCGAAAATATTTTAACTACCGAGGATATTAAGCAATTTGTTACTGCCGGAGCGGATATTATTTTATTACCCGCGCCAGGAACTGTTCCGGGAATCAGCGCCGAATATATCCGTGAGTTGGTGGCTTATGCGCATCGGTTGGGAGTGCTGACTATGACGGCAATTGGTACTTCACAGGAGGGGGCTGACGAAAATACTATCCGCCAAATTGCGTTGATGTGTAAAATGTGTGGTACCGATTTACATCATATCGGTGATTCTGGTTATGTCGGAATGGCGATTCCAGAAAACATTTTGGCATACAGTATTGCAATTCGTGGAAGACGCCATACTTATAGCCGCATTGCCGCATCAATCAACCGTTAATTGAGAGGAACGCTATGCTAACTAAATGGGATATTCGCTATTTGAAACTGGCGCGGGAAATATCTTCATGGTCAAAAGACGGAACCAAAATTGGTGCGGTGGCGATTCGCAATAAACGGGTCTTGGTTACTGGTTATAATGGGTTTCCTGAAAAAATTTCCGATACTCCGGAGCGTTATCAAAATCGCGAAATTAAGTATAAATTAGTCATTCATGCTGAAATGAATTGTGTATTGCAGGCGGTGCAGCATGGGATTGATTTAACCGGAGCAACTTTTTATATTTATGGTTTGCCGGTTTGTGATAATTGTGCCAAACACATTGTCGCATCGGGGGTAGTGCGGGTAGTTTGTTGTTATGATCAAAGCAAGCAGCATTCGCCGCAGTGGATTGAGGGTGTTAAATTTGTTGATGAATTATTTACCGAAGCCGGTATTGGTTTGGAAATTTATGATTTACCAGAGTTATTACAATAAGTGATAAAGTGGTAAATTAGATATTGATTATTTGAAATGTTAAGTGAGGTGTACTTTGCAAGCTAGAATATTATTGATATGGTTGCCAATGGTTGTGCTTTGCTCTTGTAGCTCAGGTGGGACTAGTAACAATAGTCAGGTTGTTCCGGATAATGTTGTACCATTGATGGTTGATCGTGGGTATAATGGCTTGGCAAGTAATACCTCTTTTATTACACTGACGGTTTGTATTCCAAACACTAATAACTGTCAGGTATTGGATCATGTATTTGTCGATACCGGTTCAACCGGGCTTCGCATTAATCAGTCGGTACTGAATATTAATTTAAAGTCGATAAATTATAATGAATCAACAGTTTACCAATGCATGAAGTTTGGTGAGGGTTACACCTTTGGACCGGCAGTAACTGCAGATGTTCGAATTGGTGGCGAAATTGCTAAAAATATTCCGGTACAAATCTTTAATGATGTTGATCATAGTAATGTTCCGACCGATTGCAGTAATGGCTTACCATTTGCAGATTTAAATAATTTTGGTGCCAAGGCAATCATCGGCGTAAATCCTTATAGTAATCCAAACAATAACTATACTGGAGTTTATCTATGTCAGGAATCACAGTCTTGTAGTAAAGTTGAAAATCCTCGCGAAATTCCGGAACAATTAAATCTTAATCCGGTAGCCGCTTTTTCTAAAGACAATAATGGGTTAATAATAAATTTACCACCGGTTAAATTTGCAAAAAGCTCTGCGCTGATTGGTTATATGATCTTTGGATTAGATACCCAAAGTAATAATCAAGTTAATTCATCGCTGGTTAAAGTATTAGGCAGTCCAAACCCTGATTTTCAGGTTGGGTATTTTTATGCAAATTCAGACAGTTTAAATAATAGCTATGCAATTTTTGATAGTGGGTATCAAACTTATTACTTTTATGATGCCAATATGACACAATGCACTTTACCAAATCCAGATGGGCACTCTTATTATTGTCCAAATTCATTTCCACAATATTGGAATAGTCATATAAGCAGTTACAATTCGGCTGACATTACGGGGGAGATAAGTGCTTTAATTCTCAATTATGAGGTTACTTCTGGTTTACATGATACGGTAGTGCCGGGACTGGGCGAGGTTGCCAGCCAAGCAGATAATTTGACGATTTATGGACTACCATTTTTCTTTGGAAAAAGAGTATATATCGGCTTGATGGGCGAGTCTGGGAATCAAACCCCATTGGGAACTGGTCCGGCTTGGGGCTATGAATCATCTAATTAGATCATTGAACTTGCAGACCGTGGCTGCGGAAAACGTCACGGATGGCTTCGGTCTGTTCTTTAGTTGGTTCAACGGTGTTGGCAAGTTTATATGGTAATCCCATAACTTCCCATTTGTGTTCACCAAATTTATGGAATGGCAGTACTTCCACCAGTTCAACATTCTTCATCGTGCTGACATATTTAGCTAATCCGGCAACGTTTTCGGGCGCATCACTCAATCCCGGAACAAACACAAAGCGAATCCAAGTGCGTTTGTTGATTGTTTGCAAATATTCGGCAAAATTTAGGGTTGGCTGCAATTCCTGCTGGGTGATTTTTTTATAAGTTTCAGGAATATAAGATTTGATGTCCAGCAAAATCAGATCGGCAGCATCAACTACCGCTTTGATCTCCGGTTTGTTAATATCTGGAAATCCGCAGGTGTCGATTGCTACATGGACACCATTAGCGTGTAATTGATTGATTAAATCCAGAATGAATTCAGGTTGTAATAACGGTTCTCCGCCACTGATAGTAACACCGCCGCCGGTTCCTTGCATATAAGGCTTATAACGCAAAATATCTTTGACCAATTCATCTGAGCTTTTTTGCTGACCATCTTCCATTTTCCACGTATCAGGATTATGGCAATATTGGCAGCGCAGCCGACAGCCGGAAGTGAAAATTATATAGCGGATTCCTGGACCATCAACGCTACCAAAAGTTTCAATTGAATGAATATAACCTGTTGTCATAGTTTTACAATCTTAAAAGAGTTAGCCTTAAAAAAGAGGAGCAAACCATGTTTGCTCCCTTTTAATATTTTCTGATTCTTACAGCAAGAATTAGAATTTATTGTGCATTGTCCGAGCAATAACATCCAATTGTTGTTCACGAGTCAATTTAACAAAATTAACCGCGTAACCAGACACCCGCACGGTTAATTGCGGATATTTTTCCGGATGATCCATTGCATCAACCAATGTTTCACGATCCAGTACATTTACATTCAAATGGTGACCAGTGTCATTAAAGTAACCGTTCATCAGACCGGCTAAATTAGCAACTTTGGTTTCTTCGGTTTTACCCAATGCATTTGGCAAAATCGCGAAAGTGTAAGAAATACCATCTTCGGCATCTTCATACGGTAATTTAGCCACTGAAGATAATGCTGCAATCGCGCCTTGCGTATCGCGACCATGCATCGGATTTGCACCCGGTGCAAATGGATCGCCAGCACGACGACCATCAGGAGTATTACCGGTTTTCTTACCATATACCACATTTGAAGTAATAGTTAATACTGATTGAGTATGAACCGCACCGCGATAAGTTGGATGTTTGCGAACTTTTTCCATGAAACGGGTAACGATTTCGCCAGCCAAAGCATCAACACGGTCATCGTTATTACCAAAACGTGGATAGTCGCCTTCAACTTCATAATCACATACTAAACCATCTTCGTTGCGAATCGCTTTTACTTTAGCATATTTGATTGCAGATAATGAATCGGCACAAACCGACAATCCGGCAATACCACATGCCAGTGTACGGTAAATGTCTTTATCATGCAACGCCATTTGCAGACTTTCGTAGCTGTATTTATCATGCATGTAATGAATAATATTCAATGAATTTACATACACGTTAGCCAACCAGTCCATCATGTTATCAAATTTAACCATTACTTCGTCAAAATTCAATTCGTCACCACTAATCGGCAAGAACGAAGTTGGTGTAATTTGGACACCTGATTTTTCATCGCGACCACCGTTTATTGCGTACAACAAAGTTTTAGCCATATTGGCACGGGCGCCAAAGAACTGCATTTGTTTACCGATGCGCATTGCTGATACACAGCAGGCAATTCCATAGTCATCACCGAATTTAGGACGCATTAAATCATCATTTTCATACTGGATTGAACTAGTATCAATTGATGCTTTTGAGCAGAATAATTTGAAACCTTGCGGCATTGCATCAGACCATAATACTGTCAAATTCGGCTCAGGAGCGGCGCCTAAATTGTACAGAGTATGCAACATCCGGAAACTACTTTTAGTAACCAAAGTCCGACCATCTTCACACATACCACCGATTGACTCAGTTACCCATACCGGATCGCCAGAGAACAAATCGTTATATTCAGGCGTACGCAAGAAACGAACCATCCGTAATTTCATTACAAAGTGATCCATCAATTCTTGAACTTCGCTCTCGGTAATTGCACCGGCTTCTAAGTCACGCTGGAAATAGATATCCAAGAATGTTGAAACCCGTCCAATTGACATAGCAGCACCATTTTGCTGTTTGATGGCAGCTAGGTATGCAAAGTACAACCATTGAATGGCTTCGCGAGAATTGCGAGCTGGTTTGCTAATATCAAAACCATATTTAGCAGCCATTTCTTTTAATTCGCCTAGTGCACGGAATTGTTCTGAAGTTTCTTCACGCGAGCGAATATTATCTTCAGTCATCGCCAAATCGGCGGTTGAAGCAAAGATCGCTTTACGATCTTCCATTAGATAATCAACACCATACAATGCCACACGGCGATAGTCACCAATAATCCGACCACGTCCGTAAGCATCTGGAAGTCCAGTAATCACACCTGATTTACGACAAGCTAACATTTCTTTGTTATAAGCATCGAAAACACCTTGATTATGTGATTTACGATGTTTAACCCACACTTCAGCCAAAGCCGGATCAATTTCATATCCGTAAGCTTTTAGGCTGTTTTCAACCATTTTCAAGCCACCATTTGGCATTAATGCACGTTTTAATGGTTTTTCTGTTTGTAAACCAACGACAGTTTCCAAATCTTTATTAATATATCCCGCATCATGTGCGGTAATTGAAGAAGCAACTGCAGTATCAGTATCCAAAATACCTTTAGCGCGTTCTTCTTTTACTAAAGCTGAAACTGTTTCCCACAATTTACTCGTAGCTGGCGTTGCTGGCGCTAAAAAGCTATCATCACCCAAATAAGGCGTTACGTTCTTACGAATAAAATCGCTAACGTTTACTGATTCACACCAATCACCACTGGTAAAACCAGCCCATGAACCTTCTTGAATTTTAGTGTTTTGTAGCATATGGTCTCCTTTACGCAAAAGCCACTTTGAAAATAAATCAAATAACTTGATTCCCCATGTTTTTTTGTATTTTTCAGTGCTAGTATTTAATGTACAGGCTACTGAGAAATTATAATGAATAACAACCAATAAAACCAACTTAATTAGTATGTTATTACGATATATATTATACCACAAATAATTTATGGTTATCGAAAAAAGTACTTACAAACGCTAATCTCGTCTGATTCGTGATACCATTTAGCCTGTTTAAAATAAAATCTTATGTACAGATAATGGAGAATTATTATGCCAAAAGGAACCGTGAATCGAATACTTGGTGTTGCGGAAATTGACGGGTTTGGAAATAATACGCTGATTTATATGCAGGGCTGTAATTTCAATTGTCAATTTTGCAATGCCCCAGAACGGATCAATCATTGTACCGGCTGTGGGTTTTGTATTGAATCTTGTACGGTTGGTGCGCTAACGCTTGGTGATAATGGTGTGGAATTTAATCCGGAATTATGTACTTGGTGTAATGATTGTGTTGAAGCGTGCAATTATGGTAGTACACCCAAAGCGCAAACTTTATCGCCGAATCAAATTATGAAAATTATTGCCAAAAAACGTGATCAAATTACTGGAATTGTGGTTTCCGGTGGTGAAAGCAGTCTGCAACAAGGATTTATTGCTGAATTATTCAAATTAGCCAAGGCAGATGGTTTAAACACCTATATAGTTAGTAATGGTTCGCAGGTGTATGACTCAGAGTTATTGGATTTATGCGCTGGAATAATCCTGACGGTAAAAGCGTATGATCGTGATAGGCATATTGCAATCACCGGTAAAGACAACGATCAGGTTTTAGCAAATTTGCAATTGTTGATGCAGAACGGCAAACTCCGCGAGGTGCGGTTGGTTATTATTCCCAAATTACTTGATAATCAACAAAATGTTATTGAGATTGGGAGATTAATTGCGGCTAATAATCCAAATCTGCGCTATAAGTTGATTCGCTATTCAACGAAGCGGGTACGAAGTGAGTTTGGTCTTGATTCGATACCCAGTGACGAGATGATGAACGAATTGCAGGCCTTAGCCGTGGCAAGCGGTTGTAATCAGGTTGTGGTGGGGTAGGAAGCGATCATGGGATTAGAAAATTTTTTACTAAATCTAGATGATAATTTTTTGGTTCAAATTAATTCATTGGACGGCAAAATCGATTTAACTATTGGTGTAGTCTGTGCTTTTTTGGCGTATGCAGTCAGCCAATGGTTTATTGGTAAATTTCTAGTGCGGCGGATTAATCCATACGGACACCATCTTGTAGATTTATCTTATTATTTGCTTCGGCGAGCGGTTTTTCCGCTGGTAGCAATTAGCTTGTTTGTAATTAATTACGCGCGATTTTCATTAATGACGACCAAATCAAGTGTTATTTATCCGGCACTTATTTGGTTGGCGCTCTGGTTATTACTAATTCGAATTGTTACCGGAATAATCATCTTTGTAGTTCCGCGAGGGGCGCTACGCTTCACGCTGGATGGTATTTTGTCATTTTTATTTTGGGTCGCGTATGTAGTTTGGTGGAGTGATAGCAATATAATTTTGGCACACTGGTTAAAAGCTGTCAATATTCGTCTGGGTCCAATTCACTTTACTTTACTGGCATTGGTTTATGCTTTGATTACGGCGGTAATTATAATTGCAATAAGCCTGTGGTTAAATAAATTCATTGAATTAAAAATCAATCAGACCAGCCGCTTTGATAGTACATTCAAACACGTGATTCTCCGAATTAGTAAGTTGATCATTTTTGTGGTAATTATTTTAAGTGTGCTGCCGGTATTGGGGATTGACATAACAACGTTGTCGGTGTTTAGCGGTGCGCTCGGTGTAGGGATCGGTATTGGCTTGCAGAAATTTTTGGGTAATATTTTTAGTGGAATTATGATTTTAATGGATCGTTCGATAAAAATCGGCGATCGGCTGGTAATTGGTGAACATACTGGTTATGTTTCAAAAATAACCTCGCGGCACATAGTACTACAAAGTTTGGATAATTCTGAGATACTGGTACCCAATGAAAAATTCATTTTTGAAACCATCGTCAATCAATCTTATACCGATACCACCTTATTAATTAAAATCCCAGTTGGTGTGGCTTACGGCAGTGATTTAAAGCTGGCGCTAAGCTTATTGATTGAAGCCGCCAAAGATAATCCGGTGATTGATCATTCCCGTACCCCGCAAGCTGGAATTGAAAACTTTGGTGATTTTGCAATTGATCTAATCTTATTGGTGTGGGTTAAAGACCCCAAAATCAGTTTAATTCAACCAAAAACCGATATTTATCTGCGAATTGGTGAGTTATTTGCTGAGTCTGGAATTGAAATTCCATTGCCGCAACAGGTAGTCCGGTTACATCATTAACTAATTTATTGTTAAAATCATTATCCTGCGGAACATCAATATCTATGCTAGAATTACGGGTTATTTAAAGCAGGTTAGAACTGTATTATGCAAAAAATTCTGGTGTTGCTGCTGGTTGCAGTAATTGCTTTTTTTCAATATGAGTTATGGTACGGTCATGGTGGTATCTATGATCAACAACGGCTGCAAGATAAAATTACCAAGCAGGCAAAATTAAATCAGCAGCTTCAGGAACGGAATGATGAGGTTAATGCGCATATTCATGAACTCAAGGGTTCGCCGGAGTTTATGGAGGCGCGGGCACGCAAAGAATTAAACTTAGTTCGTCCGAATGAAACTTTAGTTATTTTGCCATCAACACCGCCTGCAACAATTTCGACATCTCAACAGGATCATTAAATGTACGCACTGGAAATTAATAAAGTCAGTAAAATCTATGATAACGATTTCAAAGCCCTAGATCAGGTAGATTTCCAATTAAATCAGGGGGATTTTGTTGGTTTGCTGGGAGTGAACGGCGCCGGGAAAACTACTTTGATTTCGGCAATTGCCGGGATTAATAGCTATCACGGTCAAATTAAAGTCATGGGGGTTGATTTACGGCAAAATGTGGTTGCTGCCAAAAAAATGCTCGGTGTGGTACCACAGGAGTTGGCATTTGACCCGTTTGCCACGGTTTATCAAACGCTTAAGTTGCAATCCGGTCTTTATGGCGCGCGCAATAATTCCAGTTGGTTGGAAGAAATTTTGGTACGGATGCATTTGGAAGATAAAGCTCACTCCAATACCCGGACACTATCGGGTGGAATGAAACGGCGCTTAATGGTAGCACAAGCATTGGTACATAAGCCACCGGTAATTATTTTAGATGAACCGACCGTTGGAGTTGATGTGGAAATTCGTAAAAACCTCTGGGATTTTATTACCGAATTACACAAACAGGGACACACAATTTTACTGACTACTCATTATCTGGAAGAAGTCGAAAAACTGTGCAATCAAATTATCATGATTGATAAAGGACAAATCATTGCGCGAAGCTCTAAAGACGATCTAATTGCTAAAGCCAGCGGGTTAGCCACGACTTTTGAGGTTGAAACTACCGAGGGGGTTTTGTGTGATGCTCTGCAAAGCAAAATTCTTAGCCAAGAGGGTAACAAATATTTGCTTTCGATTGCCAACAATAATGAAATTGTCGAAATAATCAATTATTTACACCAATCCGGAATTGGAATTATCAATATGAATATCAATAAACCGCGGCTGGAAGATATTTTCCTCAAATATTTGGGACGTTAAGATGCCATTTATCGCTTTACTAAAAAAAGAAGTTTATCGTTTTAGTACCATTTGGGTTCAAACGGTCATTGGTCCTTTATCTACTGCATTGTTATATCAGCTGATTTTTGGTCATCAATTATCGGGAATAAAAACCGGCGTTCCCGGCGTGGATTATGCCAGTTATCTGATTCCCGGTTTGGTGATGATGCAAGTGTTATTAAACTCATTTGGCAATGGTTCCAGTAGTCTGATTCAATCCAAATATACTGGAAATATTATTTTTATTCTGATGGCGCCGGTATCGGCATTTAGTATGTATATGGCGTATTTAACCGCGACGGTTGTCCGCGGTTTGGTGGTTGGGGTCGCCGTATTTTTGGGTATCGTTTGGTTTGGTCATCTCAATTACTCCCAAGTGTGGGCAATTTTTTATTTTGCGATAGTTGGTGCTGCCATTACCGGTGGCCTGGGTTTGATTGCCGGAATTATCTGTGATAAATTTGATCAAATGGCGGGATTTCAATCCTTTGTGATGGTGCCGCTGATCTATCTATCGGGAATATTTTTTAATATTCAGCATTTTAGTCCATTGTGGCGCACTTTGGCAATGGTAGATCCATTTTTGTATATTGTTGATGGATTTCGCTATGGTTTTATCGGGGATGCTAATTTCAATATCGTTGGTGGTGCAGTGTTTGTACTAATCTTTGCGATAGTTGTTAATGGAATTGGCTTGGGAATGCTGAAAAGGGGAATTAAAATAAAACACTGATCCATAGAGTAGGTGTTTTTTATCGGTCAATGATCTTATTGGTGCATAGTTGCTTTAGTGGATATCAAGGGAGTATTATTATGTTAGAAGATATTATATATCAGTCAATTGCTGAAAATATCGCCTGTAGTTATTTAGATGTTAGTGGCGATGGTCGTCATTTTGAAGCGGTAGTTGTCAGTGATGCCTTTACCGGACTAAACCGTATTCTTCGTCATCGGTTGATTTATGCGGCGCTTGGCGAACGGATGAAAGAAGAAGTGCATGCGTTGTCAATGAAGTTATATACTAGTGAAGAATGGAATAAGCTAAATGGATAAATTAATTGTAAATCATTCAATGCATCTACGGGGTGATATCAAAGTTTCCGGTGCCAAAAATGCTGCCTTACCGATTGTTTGTGCCGCGCTATTGACTGCCGACGATTTAATCTTGACCAATGTTCCGGAATTAAAAGATATTTTTACTTTGCAAAAATTACTTACCGGAATGGGGGCAACCGTATCATTCAATGATAATGTCATGCAGCTAAATGCCGCGCGGATTGATCAATTGGTTGCGCCTTATGACTTGGTAAAAACCATGCGTGCTTCTATTTTGGTTTTGGGTCCGATGGTTGCCCGTTTTGGCTATGCTGAAGTGAGCTTACCCGGTGGTTGCGCCATTGGTGCCCGTCCGGTTGACCAGCACATTAAAGGCTTGGAAGCCATGGGCGCTGAAATCATAATTGAACATGGCTATATTAAAGCCAAAGCTTCCCGGCTTAAAGGTGCGCGGATTAGTATGGATATGGTGACTGTTACCGGTACTGAGAATTTATTGATGGCAGCGGTATTGGCTGAGGGAACGACGATTCTCGAAAATGCCGCTCGCGAACCGGAAGTGACAGATTTGGCGCATTGTTTGGTAAAAATGGGCGCTAAAATCGAGGGCATAGGTAGTGATCATCTAATTATTCATGGAGTTGAAAGCTTGCACGGTGCAGAGCATCAAATTGTTGCCGACCGGATTGAAGCTGGTACTTTTGCGGTAGCCGCAGCATTAACCCAAGGTGATTTAACTTTGATTAATGCCCGTCCAGATACCATGGGGGCGATTATCGAGAAATTAATTCGTGCCGGTGCCGCCGTATCAGAAGGTAATGATTATCTGCGGGTAGCAATGCATGGTCGCCCGCAGGCGGTTGATATCAAGACTCTGCCGTATCCTGCCTTTCCAACCGATATGCAGGCGCAATTCATGACCTTAAACTGTGTTGCCAATGGTAGCGCCCGGATGACCGAAACGATTTTTGAAAACCGTTATATGCATGTGCCGGAATTGTCCCGGATGGGTGCTGAAATTAATATTGATGGCAACACTGCCGTTGTTCATGGAGTTGAAAAATTGTACGGTGCCGAAGTTATGGCAACTGATTTACGCGCATCGGCTTCTTTGGTGTTAGCGGGAATGTTCGCCGAAGGGCAAACGGTAGTTGACCGGATTTATCATCTTGATCGGGGCTATGAGCATATTGAGCGTAAATTGAATAATGTGGGTGCAAATATTTTAAGGGTTAAAGGATAAGGGTATGCGATTCAATAAATGGGTAATTACAATTTCGCTTGCCGCGTTGGCAATCACTGCTTGTAGTAAGAAAGCTCAACAGGCAGATAATTCCTACTACGTAAAAGTTTTTACCGTTGGTAATTGGGTTGAGCCCAGCCAAAGTACTTTCCATGGGGTAATCCACGCTGAATATGAACCAAATTTATCTTTCCGGGTTGGTGGCAAGATTATCAAGCGGAATGTTGATATTGGTGAAGCGGTTAAACAGGGACAGATTCTAGCAAGTCTTGACCCAACTGATTATAAATTATCAGCTGACAGTGCCAATGCCCAATTGGCTTCGGCGAAATCCAATTATGTAACCCAAAAAGCCAATCTGGAACGGTATAAACAATTGCTACAGCAAAATTTTGTGTCTCAAGCACAATATGATACTCAGAAGGCGCAATTTGATAGTGCCAAAGCCCAATATGAGCAGGCGCAAAATCAATTATCCAATAGTGACAATCAGGTGCAATATACTACCTTGAAAGCGCCTTCCGATGGCGTGATCACTTCAATCAATATGGATGCTGGACAAGTGGTTACTACCGGGCAGACTGTTGCAACAATGGCGGTTTCCGGAAATAAAGAGGTTGAAGTTGAGCTGCCGGAAGTTCAAATAAACAACTATAAAGTCGGGATGCCGGCGCAGGTTAAAATTTGGGCAACGGATCAAATTTACCAAGGTAAAATTCGCAGTATCAATCAGGCCAGCGACCAACAAACTCGTACCTTTACCGCGCGGATTGTAATTACCAATCCGGATAATAACATCAAATATGGTATGGCCTCAGATGTAACGATTGCACCATTAAATGTTACCGCGGGCACTGAGTTGCCATTAAGCAGCTTGTTTTCCAAAGATGGTAAAACCTATGTGTGGTTGGTCGGTGCCGAATCGGCGGCGCAACTAGTTCCGGTTAAGGTTCTCTCAACTAATGGTGCTTCGATGAAAATCGAATCCGGAGTTCTGAAAAATGGCCAACAGATTGTTAGCGCCGGAACAACGTTCTTGTATGCCGGGCAAAAATTGAAGGTTTACAGCGATTAGGCTTGCGCTGGTTCATCCAGATGTGAGATAATACGCTCCTTATGGAGTTTGGCTAGGATTAAAAGCTAAATTTTTTTCTTGGCTCTACTTATCGTTAATGTTATTAAAATAGGAAATTAACATGGCTATTACTGTTACCCAAAAGGCTGAAATCGTTGCTAAATTTCAACGTGCTGCCGGAGATACTGGTTCATCTGAAGTTCAAGTGGCATTATTGACTGCCCGCATCAATGATTTAACCGGACATTTTAAAACTCATTCAAAAGATCATCATTCACGCCGTGGCTTGTTGAAATTAGTTTCACAACGCCGTCGGTTATTGGATTACTTAAAACGTACTGATAACGCTAAATATGC
>CAZATM010000110.1:0-30189 GCA_964488065.1 uncultured Neisseria sp. | reverse complement strand
TATCTTGTCTAAGTTTATTCTGGCATTTCTTAGATATTATTTGGATTTTTGTTTTTACCGTTGTTTATTTAATGGGAGTTATGTAAATGTCAGCACATAATGTTTCTTCGGCAACCGGAGCAAGCCACGGTAGTGTCAAATCATATACAATTGGTTTTATACTATCAATTATTTTGACGATAGTGCCATATTTTATTGTTGTTAAGCATATGCTGCCAGTAGAGGTCATGGCTATTGTTGTCTTCGTGCTTGCTATTGGTCAGCTATTTATCCAATTGGTGTTTTTTCTGCACTTAAATAGCTCATCTGAGCAGCGCTGGAATTTGATAACAATTATGTTTACAGCGGTAGTTTTGTTGATATTGGTAATCGGTACCATCTGGATTATGTGGAATCTTAACTACAATATGATGGATCATGATATGATGTCGCATTCATCAATGTAATTATCAACATTTGGATGTATTTTTTCAAGTAAAATCTCCCACTAATTAGCGGGAGATTTTTCCCATTAGTAAATTATATTTTTGTAAGAACTAAGCTTCTTGGGTGAATCATAAGGTGGTGTTTAGGTGATTAGAAATTTTATTTCGGTAACTAAGCCAGGAATAATAATGGGTAATGTCATTACCTTGGCCGGCGGCTTCTTTTTGGCTTCGCGGGGAGTGATTAATTATTGGTTACTACTAGCTACGATTGTTGGGATTTCATTGATAATTGCTTGCGGCTGTGTAATTAATAACTATATTGATCGTGATATTGACGGTTTAATGAAGCGGACACAAAAACGGGTATTGGTAAAAGGACTTATTTCTCCGCACGCGATTTTTATTTACGCTTTTTGTTTGGGTGTTTTCGGTACTGGGGTCTTATTGTTTTGTACCAATATTTTAGCCACACTGCTAGCATTATCCGGATTATTCGTTTACGTTGTAATTTATACTATGGTTTTAAAACGGAACTCGGTTTTATCCACTGTCGTTGGTAGCATTTCAGGTGCTATTCCGCCATTAGTTGGTTATTGTGCGGTAACTAATCGTGTTGATACCGGAGCAATAGTTTTATTTATTATGTTATGTTTGTGGCAAGTGCCTCATTCATATGCAATTGCCATTTTTAGGTTTGAGGATTATGTCGCAGCAAAGATTCCCGTGTTACCGGTTAAAAAAAATATATTAGCCGCTAAATTACATATGTTGCTGTTTGTGTTTTTATTTGTTATAGCCAGTGTTTCATTATATTCTTTTGAGTATGTCGGTCGGAGTTATCTTGCGATTGCGCTGGTGCTGGGTTTGTTATGGTTGTTTCTTTCCGTTAAGGGGTTTGTTGTTGTAAATACGACCAGATGGGCGCGGCAAATGTTTTTTTTATCAATATTGATAATCACCGTTTTATCGATTGCCATGGCAATAAATTATAGATAGAAAATATTTAAAATGGCTGGTAAAGTAGCATCAAAGAAGATATTACTTATTGTTTTTATCACGATATTTCTTGATATGCTGGGAGTGGGGATAATTATTCCAGTGATTCCCAGTTTATTCGCGCCTAATTCAGGTTATGAATTTTCGCATCATTTTCTAACTTTCTCGAATAATTATACTTTGGTTGGCTGGCTCACGGCGATTTACCCGTTGATGCAATTTGTTTTTACCCCCTTACTAGGGCAGGCAGCTGATCGTTGCGGTCGCCGAAAAGTTTTAATTTACTCTGTTTGTGGGACCTTCATATCCTATCTTTTATTTGCCTACGCGGTGGTTTTGCATAGTCTTGAATTAATGTTTATTGCCCGCTTGATTGACGGCGCAAGTGGAGCTAATATCGCCATTGCACAAACAATAATCAGTGATATTAGTGAAGAGCAAAATTTAGCACGAAATTTTGGACTAATTGGAGCAGCAATCGGCTTGGGGTTCGTTTTGGGACCATTTTTAGGTGGTGTGCTTGCTGATGGTCAGCTATCAGCTTATTTCTCACCGGTACTCCCTTTTTTGCTTACCGCCTCATTAAGTATTGCCAACTTAATTTTGTTAATATTTGTTCTACCTGAAACATTATCTGAGGTTAAGACGAGTAAAATAATTTTAACGCAATCGGTGGTTAATTTAGTGAATATTATCAAATTGAAGCAAGTTAATAAACTGATTTTAATCATTTTTACTCTTAATGCCGGTTTTGCATGCTTTACCGCTTTTTGGGGTATCCTTCTTGCCGCGAAGTTGCACTTTACCAGTTTTGCTATCGGAAAGTTTTTTGGTTATCTGGGTGTTATGATTATTCTTGCCCAAGGGATTGTTGTGCGTCGCCTGTCTGGGAAGGTTTCTGCCGTAAAAATACTACAAATATCCTTATTGGGGGTTAGCTGCGTTTTAGTGGGATTTTATTTTGGAGTGAGCTATACTTCAATTTTATTGATTAATTTTTTAGTTCCCGTCCTGGCTTTATTTATGGCACTTAGTAAGGCGTTTAGCATGTCATTATTAAGTCAAAATACTCCTAGTGGGATGCGCGGCACAGTGATGGGGGTTTCTAGTAGTAGCAACGCTTTAGCGCAGGCGATACCGGTTTTAGTTGCCGGTTATTTTGCGGCACATTACTCGGCTTTGCCAATATTACTGGGAGCTGCGATTATTTTTATCGGTGGAGTCTATTTTTTAGTGCAAAATCCTACTCAATCACTCAACTATAACCACAAAAAAAATGTGTAAATTTCCCCAGTGTTTTACTCTGGTATATTATAATCACGGGATGATGAAAACAAATCGTAATTCATTGGGAAAAGCTAAGCAATATTGGAAAGAAATATTGCTATTGCTGGTAATCAAAGCAGTTTTATTGACCGGGCTGTGGTATGAGTGCTTTCGTACTCCATTAGTTCTGGATGATAAGACTGCTGGTGAGCACATTCTTCGTTAACTTTTAAGGTGGAAAACTATGGATGCTTTAGTTGATTTGTCGCGACTACAGTTCGCGATAACGGCGATGTATCATTTTATATTTGTACCGTTGACTCTCGGTATGACGTGGTTGCTAGTCATCATGGAAACAATCTATGTAATGACTGGTAAGGAAATTTATAAGGACATGACCAAATTTTGGGGTAAGTTGTTCGGGATTAACTTCGCAATTGGAGTTACAACCGGCTTGACAATGGAATTCCAGTTTGGTACTAACTGGGCATATTACTCTCATTACGTGGGTGATATTTTCGGTGTTCCATTGGCAATTGAAGGTCTGATGGCATTCTTCTTGGAATCTACTTTTATTGGTATGTTCTTCTTTGCTTGGGATCGTGTTTCTAAAAAACAACATTTATTGTTTACCGTATTGGTGGCGATTGGGTCTAATCTTTCAGCCTTGTGGATTTTGGTTGCCAACGGTTGGATGCAAAATCCAGTTGGAACAGTATTTAATCCGATTACTATGCGGATGGAAATGGAAAGTTTTGCTAGCGTGCTATTTAATCCAGTTGCGCAGGCTAAATTCTTCCATACTGTTTGTGCCGGTTATGTAACCGCTTCCGTGTTTGTATTGGGTATTTCATCATTCTATCTGATGAAAAAACGTGATTTGCCTTTTGCCCGCCGTTCATTTAAAATTTCAGCAATGTTTGGTTTATTCGCTTCAATCGCCTTGATTATCATGGGTGACCAATCAGGTTTGGCGGTATTTGAAAGCCAGCCGTCTAAATTGGTAGCAATTGAGGGAATTTGGCAAACTGAAAAAGCACCAGTAGGTTGGTCGGTAATTGCGTGGCCGGATCAAGCAACTCGTTCAAACTCCTTTGATGTGAAGATCCCATATGTTGGTAGTTTAATCTTAACGCATAATCTTACTGAAGATATTAAAGGTGCTGATGAGATTATTGCTGAAAATAAAGATCGGATTATTAAGGGTCAGCAAGAGTTGATGTTGTTGGAGCAATTCCGTCAAAATCCTCATGATACAGCATTGGTACAGCAGATTCAAGCTAATTCAGCAGATATTGGTTACGGTTTATTATTGAAAAAATATACCGATAACGTAGCCAATGCAACTCCTGAAATGATTAATCAAGCAGCCAATGATACGGTTCCAACTTCGTGGCCGTTATTCTATACCTTCCGGATTATGGTTGGTCTAGGTTTCTCGTTCTTCCTGTTGTTTGCTTTAGCAACGGCATTCTCGGCTGGTAAACGCAGCTCATTTGAAAGTAAAACTTGGTTGTTGAAATGGTCGTTATGGTGGATTCCAACTCCATGGATTGCCTGCTGGAGCGGTTGGTTTGTGGCTGAGTATGGTCGCCAACCATGGACGATTTTTGGAATTTTGCCAACGTACCAATCAGTATCTAGTTTAACTAGTGGTGAATTAGCATTCTCATTAACCGGTTTTGTAACTATCTACACGCTGCTGTTTATAGTGGAAGTTTGGTTGATGTTTAAGTATGCTAAGCTAGGACCGTCAAGTCTTGGTACCGGTAAATATCATTTTGAGAAAAACTAAGGAGTACTAACATGGAATATGCTATTCTGCGCATAATTTGGTGGGTGTTAGTGGCGGTATTAATGATCGGTTTGATGATCATGGACGGTCACGATATGGGTGTTGGTACCTTATCTCCATTTGTCGGTAAAACTGACTCTGAGCGGCGCGCTGCGATTAATTCGGTTGCTCCGCACTGGGATGGTAATCAAGTTTGGTTTATCACTGGTGGTGGTGCAGTTTTTGCTGCATGGCCATTGGTTTATGCGGCATCATTCTCAATGTTGTATATTGCGATCTTGGCGGTGTTGTGGACATTGTTCCTGCGGGCGCCGGCATTTGATTATCGCTCTAAAATTGAGAATCCAAAATGGCGTGCGACTTGGGATTGGGTGTTGTTTGTTGGCTCTGCAGTACCGCCGTTATTATTTGGGGTTGCAGTTGGAAATGTGCTATTAGGTGTGCCATTCCATTTTGATGATAATATGCGCTTGGTTAGTGATGCAAGTAATCCATTAATGGGCTTTTTGGGGTTATTGTCTCCGTTTGCTTTGCTCTGTGGTTTAGTATCATTTTGTATGACTGCCGCCCATGGTGGTGTGTTCCTGAGTCTGCGGACTGAAGGTGCAATGCAGGCACGAGCTAAAAAAGCGGTGACGATTTTCTCAATTCTCGCGATCGTGTTATTTGCGGTTGGCGGATTTATGGTTGCACACATTAATGGTTATGTAGCTAGCGCGTTGGATCCAAATGGACCATCTGATCCATTATTGAAAACTGTAACGGTTGAAGCTGGTGCGTGGTTAAACAATTATAAAGCTTTCCCAATTGCAATGATTGTTCCGGCATTAGGATTTATTGGTTTATTGTTCTCAATGATCTTCAATGCTAAAAACAAATCCGGTATTGCGTTTATCTTCAGCGGTTTAGGTATGGCGGGTATTATTTTGACTGCGGGCGTTTCAATGTTCCCATTCATTATGCCATCCAGCAGCGTGCCGGCAAGTAGTTTAACTGCTTTTGATGCAACATCTTCTGAACATACGCTGTTCTTGATGCTAGTAGCGGCAATTATTTTTACACCGATTGTACTGGCATATACTTCTTGGGTGTACTCAATTATGCGTGGTAAATTGACTACTGCCAAAATTGAAGAAAATTCTCGGTCTATGTACTAAAAGGAGCTTGAGATGTTAGTATTGATTTGGGCTATTTGTGTTTTTCTTGGTGTGCGGGTAACTGCGAAAAGTTTGGCACGTCAGGAACAGGATCCGACTTTATTAAATAAATAATTTCGCAGATCTAATTGATGTAAAAGAACCTCCGTTAACTATCGGAGGTTTTTTTATATTTTGCTGAAATCGTTGAAAATACGGTATAATCTATGATATTTTTTTTAAATAATAGTAATTGGTTTTATTACTCTTTGTTTTTCTTTAAGAATGTCGGCAAAGGGTTTAATTATATTTGAGTAATACAAAATAACGAGGCAATAATGACAGTTTATTCAGTAAAAGAGTTGTTAAATAATGCAGCACAAGTCGGTAGTCAGGTAACTATTAAAGGCTGGGTTCGCAATCGGCGTGATTCTAAACTAGGGCTTTCTTTTGTTACCGTGAATGATGGTTCTTGTTTTGATAATATTCAGGTGGTGGCAGAGAATAGTCTAGCCAATTATGGCAATGAAATTTTAAATTTAACCAAAGATTGTGCGGTTATTGTTACTGGAAAACTGGTAGCGTCAGAAGGAGCTAGTCAGGCAGTTGAAATTAAAGCTGAACAAGTTGATGTTTGCGGTTTTGTTGAAAATCCTGATACCTACCCGATTTCACCCAAACGTCATACCGTTGAATATTTGCGTGAGCATGCACATTTGCGGATTCGTACCAATTTAATTTCATCAGTCATGCGTGTACGCAATACCGTATCAATGGCTGTGCATGAATATCTGCAGCAAAATGGCTTTTTCTGGGTTCATACACCGTTAATCACGGCTTCGGATTGTGAGGGTGCCGGTGAGTTATTTAAGGTTTCCACCTTGGATTTTAAAAATCCACCGCGCGATGTCGCAGGCAATATTGATTATAAGCAGGATTTCTTTGGGCGGGAAACTTATTTAACAGTTTCCGGACAATTAAATGTTGAAACTTACTGCATGGGCTTATCTAAAGTTTATACTTTTGGTCCGTCGTTTCGTGCCGAAAATTCCAATACCACCCGCCATTTAGCCGAATTTTGGATGGTTGAGCCGGAAATTGCGTTTGCCGATTTGATGGGGAATGCCGCAGTGGCACAAGGGATGCTCAAACATGTCTTTAAGACGGTGTTGGATAAAAATTCCGATGATATGAATTTTTTTGCCCAATTTATAGATAAGGATGTAGTAACCCGGCTGGAAAAAATGGTAACTGACGATTTTGAGATGATAACTTATACTGATGCGATTGCACGCCTGGAAAAATCCGGACAGAAATTTGAAAATCCACTCTACTGGGGCGTCGATATGGCCTCCGAACACGAGCGATTTTTGTGTGAAACATTAATTGGCAAACCAACCATTGTAACTAATTATCCTAAAGATATCAAAGCATTCTATATGCGTCAAAATGAAGATAGCAAAACCGTGGCTGCGATGGATATTTTGGCACCGGGTGTAGGTGAAATTATCGGTGGTTCACAACGCGAAGAACGTTATGATGTATTGGTGCAACGGATGCAGGAAATGAATATTGATCCAACTGGTTTAGGCTGGTATTTAGATTTACGCCGTTATGGAACGGCTATCCACTCCGGCTTTGGTTTAGGTTTGGAACGTGCAGTAAGTTATATCACTGGGGTGCAGAATATTCGCGATATTATTCCATTCCCAAGAACGCCTAAAAGTGCTGCTTTCTAATTGAATTATCGACAGGAAAAATTATGATTAAGAAAATTTATAATACCGGATTAAAAGTACTACCTTGCTTTGGTGCGGTTGTGCTGGTTGCTTGTGGATCGGGTACACCCAATAGTGTGTCACTAACTGCGACACAAGGTGCTTGTGTTACCGCTTCTTACCCAGGATATGAATCTGTTGCCACGACCTATTCCGCTGCCTACCCGATGAATGCCAGTTTGCCTGGAACTTCGCCATATTGTGTGGCGCTAACGTTAACCAATAATAATAGTGGAACTAATGCTAATAATATTCAGGTGGCTAACGGTGGGCTTACCGTTACCTATGGTTCGCCAACTAATACTACTTATAATTTAGTCGATTTTAATGCTGCCGGTATTTCACAAAGCACTTTCCCGTATGCGGTCTATCAAAGTGCCTACAATGTTGCCTTATTTGATCCAAATAATTGCGTTACCACGATTGGTGCCAAGGTGCAAACGCTGAATAAAGGTGGTGGAGCCTGTACGTTCTATTTGCAGTTGACTGGTGAATCATTACCGGTTGGGGTTTATCCCTTGAATGTATCGGTAAATTATACCAATGGTAATAGTTATCAAAGTACTTCAGTGGCGTTAAATCAGCGTTCTAATTTATATGTTGGTGGTAATTTAAGTTTAAATCTGGGGCTTACTAATGCTCAAAGTCAGACCAATTCGCAAACTACTGCTAATTCAGTTGCTTATGCTGGTTATCCGGGGAGCGTTGCCGTGACGGCTTTGACTCGTGATCCGTATGGTAATGTTTATGCAGGTGATTTGGTTGGTGCTATTTACAAATATAATGGAGAGTCTGCAACTTCTTGGTATAAAATGGTTACTGCGGCACCTGGTACGCCGACATTGGCAATGACTAGCGATGCGTTAGGTAATATTTATTTTGCTGATTATGGAGGTGCAGTATATCAATTATCGGCAACTAGTGGTGCGGTAATTTCGTTAGGTTCAATATCTTCTGTTTCGACAATAACACCAACTAGTATTCAGTTGTCGCCGGATAATTCAACACTTTTAGTGTCTGCCGGGAGTAACATTTATAGTTGCTCACTTGTTCCAGTTGGATCAACTTCCTGTAACGGAACAATTTATGCCGCAGCGCCGGAACCTATTAACCAAATGATCTATACCAATACCGTATCAATCGGAACCACCAATGATTTTTATTCACAAGCTGGTGGAGTCTGGTCACCGCCTTATCTTGGACTAACTGGTCAGAATGTTACTGGAATCGCATATACTGGTGGTAGTTCTCCAACGTGGTTTGCTACTGTTGATGAGGCTGAGTCAGTAAATAGTTCAGTTTATTATGAAAGTGCTGGAACTAGTAATACTTTTACACCTTTTGCTGGTAGTACCGGAATGATCTTGTCTGGTCAAGATCCACAGCTGGTGTTGGATTCTGCGCAAGGTGTTTTTGTTGCCGGAGTTGCGCTAATGAGTAATGACTTTAGCGGGAGTACTTATTTAGCTTATATACCTGCACAGTATTTGGGGGCAGCGGTTAGGAAATGGACACCAATTACCGGTGTTTCTGGGCAGATTATTTCTATGCAAACTGCATCACAGTTAACCAATTATTAATAATGTTATGAAATGCGAATTATGAAAAGAATATTGGTTTTGATTAGTGCGTTGTTATTGGTCGCTTGTAGCGGAAATGCTAATATCCAGTTTAGTTCACAGATGGGGCAGTGCAAGGATGGTGTGACTCAGGCACCTTATTGCATGTCCATGACCATACAGAATAATGCTGGTGGACAAAACTGGATTAATAGTACCAATTTTCCAATTAGTAATTTATCGCTGGCGGTTGGAGGAGTAAATAATGTTAATTATCCTACTTCGCAAGGGTCGCTTTATGATCCAAATAACTGTTTAGGCAGTACAATTTCACCTGGTGGGCAATGCACTTTTTATATGCAGCTTAGTGGTGAGTCTGCACCGGTTGGTAGTCACCTTCCGGTAATCGTCACCGCCAGTTATACAATAAATGATTCACTATTTGGTGGTCTAAGCGGTAGTGGCAACTCAAGCGGTAGTTCGTCAACCTCGGTTTATGAAACACCAGCATTAATGCTGTCCTCTACCCAAGGGTGGATTGAGTCTTACAGTATTTTTGGCTTAGGTTTGCCATATCGTGGCGAGTCGTCAGAGTACAAAGCCTACGTTACAGCGAATGATAACTATTATGGTTTTTTGTATTTGGGCGGCAACAATGGGATTTATTTCTCTAATGAAAGTGGCTATGTCGGTAATGCTACGCGTAATGCTAGTACTTTTCAGGGTGCGACTAATTTAGTTATTTCTGGAACTACAATGTATGCTACGCCATCAAATCTATCTTCGCTGCCTTCTGTTTATTCCTCTGGGTTGATGCAAGAGTCTTTTACTTGGAGTCAATATGCTACAGGGGTAAGTCCTACTAGCTTGCCAAATATTGCGACTAATAATGGAAGTGCTCTATATTTTACTAACGGATCAGTAGTGCAAGTCTGTAACCCTACATCCTCCGGTGGGACTAATTGTGCTCAAGAAGGAGTTTCTCCTGGTAGCGGTGGTATTACCTCGTTAGGGTTTACTCAATTAGGTAGTGCTACTGGTGGTGTTGCTTTGACAGGGGTAATCGCTGGTACTACCTCAGGTTTATTTGCCGAATCTGGTACTTCTTCATCGCCGGCTAACGGCTGGATTCCATTTGTGGATGAGTCTGGTAATGCGATTAGTGGTAAGATTGTTAGTCTTGCTAGAGATATTAATTTTAATATCTATATTGCTGATAATAACGGCTGGATTTACATAACCGGAAATGGTGCTGGTAATATTGCTTATAAGATGGCAAATCTTGGTGTTGTGGCAGCAAATGTCATAACTATGGTAGCTGATGTTACTGGGCAAAATCTGTACCTTGGAACAGCTGCTAGCGATGTCTACGCCTGTACTATATTGGGAGGTAGCTGTACTCAAATAATTCAGGGTAGCAAGACCGGTTTTGGTTCTGCCAGTTTGTTAGGCTTAAATATTGTTACTTCGTTAACCAATTATTAGGATTTGCATGAGCTATAACTTCAAGTTGGCGAAATTTTATACCACGGTAAATGATTTACAGCATTTGCCGCGGTTAAATAAAGAAATAGCGATTGTCGGGCGCTCCAATGCCGGGAAATCAAGCTTATTAAATACGCTCACCAATCAAAATCGGTTGGCCTATACCTCTAAAACCCCGGGACGAACCCAGCACATCAATTATTTTGAAGTTGATACCGGTGTGTGTTTGGTCGATTTGCCGGGTTATGGTTATGCCAAAGTGCCGGAAGAAATCCGCCGTCACTGGGTGGATTTATTGGGCAATTATTTGCAGACCCGTGCTGAGTTGGTGGGGCTGGTGGTGATTATGGATGCCCGTCATCCGCTGAAAGACCTTGATTTGCAAATGTTGGATTTTTTTGCAGTAACCGGAAAAGCATTGCATATAGTGCTATCCAAGGCGGATAAATTAACCAATCAGGAACGAAGTGCTACCTTGCGTAGTGTTCAACAACGGGTTGCCGATTATGGATTTAGCGAATTAAGTGTCCAACTTTTTTCTTCTTTAAAGAAAACCGGGGTCGATGAGCTGGCGCTTAAATTGAATCAGTGGTTGGAATAAAAAAATGCTATCGTTAAGATAGCATTTTTTTTAGATATTGCCAAGTGCTGCATTCAAATACCTTGAGAGTATTTGCGTGCTAGACTATCATTACATGATATTTTGCACTTGCTCGCGAATTTGTTCAATCAATACCTTGAGATCAACTGCGCGGCTAGTGGTTTCTAGTGCTACTGATTTCGAGCCAAAAGTATTGGCTTCGCGGTGCATTTCCTGACAAATAAAATCCAGACGTTTGCCGATTTGACCGCCCTTGGTTAATAAATCTTTTACTTCGGCAACATGTGCGCTTAAGCGATCAAGCTCTTCATGAACATCGACTTTTTGACAGAAAAAAGCAAACTCTTGTTGAAGACGATTATCATTGGCTTCGGTTTCGCCCAAAACATCCAGCAGGCGCTGGCGTAATTTCTGACGATAATCACTAATTATGCTTTCCAATAGTGGTTTTGCTTCCGCAACTATTTTGGCAATTTCATCAAGGCGTGTAATTAAGAAAGCTTTTAATTTGCTGCCTTCTGCGGCCTGTGTCGCGGCAAAAGTTGCTAATAATGTTTTAAACCCATCAAATAGACCACTTTTTAATTCCTCAAGATTGTATTCTTCTTGTTTCAACATTCCTGGAACCGCTAAAATTTGTGCGGCTGAGGCCGGTTGCGAATTTTTTAATTGTTCATTTACCGCATTAAGCAGCGCCAGATATTGATTTAATAGCTGATTATTAATCGCTAGTGTAGAGGAATTGTCTTTATTTTCTTTAAAGAAAATTTTAACATCAATTTTCCCACGGCTGATTTTTTCACCAATCAAGGTACGTAGCTGGTTTTCTAAGGGCTTTAATTCTTCGGCGGTTTTGATGGTTACATCTAAGAAGCGATGGTTAACCGATTTAATTTCCAATTGCAGGATTAGATTGTTAATTTGCAATGGCGATGCCGCGTAACCAGTCATGCTAAAAATCATAATTTTTCTTTCAGGGTTTTTATGTTAAAATACAGCCCATTATTGTAACATAATCAGGTTGTTTGCACCGGCCGAGTTGCTGTGTAGGGCTGCTAAAAGAGCGTTTTGCATGGATATTACGGTGTATCGACCAATTTTGCTAGTGAGGTGTTCTTATGCCGCAAGTGATTGTCTATTCTAAGGAAACGTGTCCGTACTGTGTAATGGCAAAAAATTTGCTAAAACAAAAAGGTGTTGCCAAAATTCAGGAAATTCGGATAGATTTGCAGCCGGAAGAGCGGGATATCATGATTGAGAAAACCGGCCGGATGACAGTACCGCAAATCTATATTGGTGATTTTCATGTCGGTGGTTTTGATGATTTGGCGAAATTGAATCGTAGTGGCGGACTGGATAAATTGCTGGCAGAATAATCGAATTGAATGCTGGTGGAGCAGCACTGACTAAATGTTTCGATAGTGTTCTTAGGGGTTACTAATTAATTATCAGTTTTTTCTGGAAGGAATCTAAATGACTGAACAAAATAATCAACCGGTTTTTAGCTTGGATAAAATTTATATAAGAGATTTGTCGTTGGAAGTGCCAAATGCACCGAAAATTTTCTTGAATCGTGAACAACCAAATATTGAATTGAATATTAGTTTTAATACTGAACAAATTGAAGATGGCGTTTACCAAACAATATTACATGCCGTAGTTAATGCTAAAATTGGCGAAGAGCAAATGTTTTTGGTTGAAGCCGATCAAGCCGGTATTTTTCAATTAAGAAATATTCCCGCTGAGCAAATTGATTTGATTCAAAATATTGAATGCCCAAATATGTTGTTCCCTTACTTACGGGAAGCGATTACTGATTTGACTACTCGCGCCGGATTCTTGCCGGTTGTGTTGGCGCCGATCAATTTTGCGTATTTGTATCAACAAAAACAAGCGCAAGAAGCAGCGCAAAATACTGCTGCCAATGTTCCGACTATTAACTAAGCGGAAGTAGTTGCAATGAAAATTGCGGTTTTGGGAGCCGGATCTTGGGGTTCGGCTCTCGCCATTGCTATGAGCCATGTTGCACCAGTTGTGCTCTGGACTCATAATTCTACCCAGTTGACGTCGCTACAGATCTCGCGTAATAACCCCCATTATTTGCCGGAAACAATTTATTTTGCCGACAATGTTTCATTTAGCGGTGATTTGGTGGATTGCATGGCTGCCGATTTATTGGTGCTGGCCGTACCGTTAAATGCGGTGCGTGGGGTGATTGGGCAATTAAAGTCAATTTGTCCAAGCCGATTGCCGGATTTATTTCTGGTTAGCAAAGGTTTTGAAGCCGGAAGTGGCTTATTGCCGCATCAAATTATTCAGGAAGAATTGCCGGGATTTAGCAATTATGGTTTGCTGATTGGTCCATCATTTGCTAAAGAAGTTGCCATGAGTTTACCGACTGCCATTACCTTAGCTGCTCCACAGTTGGACTTTGCGGTTAAGTGGATGGAGCGCCTGCAGAAAATTCCAAATTTCCGAATTTATGCCCATGACGATGTTGTCGGTAGCGAAGTTGGTTCGGCGGTAAAAAATGTGCTGGCAATTGCTGTTGGTATTTCCGATGGTCTTGGACTGGGATTTAATGCGCGTGCCGGATTGATTACCCGTAGTTTGAATGAATTAGCGGCATTGGTTCTGGCTTTGGGTGGACGGCGTGAAACTATTTATGGTTTAACTGGAATTGGCGATTTAATCCTTACTTGTACCGGCGATTTATCGCGAAACCGTAAGGTTGGTCAAGAATTGGCAACCGGAAAAACTATTGAACAGATTTTGCAGGAATTGGGGCATGTTGCCGAAGGTGTGTTAACCGCCAAAGAAATATATTTGCAAGCGCTCAAAATGAAGATTGATATGCCGATTGTTACGGCGGTGTATAACATAATTTATCAACAGGCAGATATTCGTCGCGAAGTATTTAATTTATTGACACGGGAACCCAAACCGGAATTTTTGGATAGATGATATGAAAAAATTTATAGCCTTGGCGTTAACTGCCGCAGTTAGTTGTGCTTATGCCGATTCTTCCGAGCTTAATACATTTTTAGCACAGGCTAAAACCTTGAAAGCCGATTTTACCCAAACTGTTATTTCCGGTAAAAAGACCCGGACTAGCGTTGGAACGATGGAAATTGAACGACCAAATAAATTCCGTTGGCAATATACCGCCGAGCAGCAGCTAATTGTCAGTGATGCCAAAAATATTTATATTTATGATAAGCCGTTGCAACAGGTAACAGTTAAAGCGTTGGGGCAATCCTTGGATAAATCTCCTGCCGCAGTATTGGCTGGTGCGAATAATGTTCAAAAATTATATGCGGTCAATGATATTGGCAGCTCCAAAAAAGATGGTTTAAAATGGGTGGAAATTTTGCCGAAGGCGCAAAATGATAACAATGGCTTTCAACGGGTAGCGATGGGTTTTACTCCACAGCATCAGTTATCAACGATGGAATTTATTGATAATTTTGGTAATCATACCATTTTAAAATTTTCCAATTTGCAAACCGGTATAAAATTACCGGAGAGTGATTTTAAATTTACGCCACCAGCAGGAGTGGATATCTCACAGCAATAAATTATTGTGATTTACAAATAATAAAATCTGATGTTAGTGCATACATATATATTTTAGCACTGAGTTATTGAGTTTGACTATTTTGCGCACTGATTGCAAGTGTAAAATCAGTGTGCCATGAGGAAAAATCAATAACTTAGCGCTAAAGTCTTTATCATGCGTAACATCACATAATAAAATCTGATGAAATTTAGCAACTAAAAAGTTATTACGCATGAAACATAAAGTCAAACAAATTCATTTTATAGGTATCGGTGGAGTGGGGATGTCAGGCATTGCCGAGATTCTTCATAACCTTGGTTATATCGTTACCGGTTCGGATGCCGGAGCTAGTTACAATACTGAACGCTTGCAAAATATCGGGATTAAAGTCGCGATTGGACATGCCGCCGATAATGTCGGGGCAGCGGATGTGATTGTTGCCTCGACGGCGATTAATCCGGAAAATCCCGAAATCGTTTATGGTAAAGAACAACACATTCCAATTGTACCACGGGCGATGATGCTGGCTGAATTGATGCGTTTTAAATATGGAATCGCGATTGCCGGAACTCACGGTAAAACTACCACCACCAGCTTGGCGGCCGAGGTATTGAAAGAGTGTGGACTCGATCCAACCTTTGTTATCGGCGGAAAATTAGCGACGACCGGCTCTAATGCCAAACTCGGTGCCGGTGATTATTTGGTTGCCGAGGCTGATGAATCGGATGCATCATTTTTATTGTTAAGTCCGATGATTTCAATAATTACTAATATCGATCTAGATCATATGGATACGTATGATCACGATGAAAATAAGCTTAAACAGGCGTTTATTGATTTTCTTCACCGGCTGCCGTTTTACGGACGGGCAATTGTTTGTAATGAAGATAAACGCGTTCGCGAAATTTTACCATTGGTTCAGCGGCAGATAACTACCTATGGCTTGAGTGAAAATAGTGATATTTATGCTAGCGATATTGTTGCCGATGGCAACTTCATGCAATATACCGTTCATATTCAGGAAACAGGAAAAACCTATCCGATTCGGGTTAATATGCCGGGAATTCACAATGTCTTAAACTCGTTGGCGGTAATTGCGATGGCGCTCGAATGTGGTGGTGAAATTGACAAAATTGCGGCGGGGTTGCATGGTTTTCACGGGGTTGGCCGTCGTTGTCAGCATTATCCACTATTGCAAAAAGATGGCAAGACTGCACTATTGATTGATGATTATGGACATCATCCGGTTGAAGTTGATGCTACACTTAAAGCTTTGCGGGCGGCTTACCCGGATAAGCGGATGGTGTTGATTTTTCAGCCGCATCGTTATACCCGCACGCGGGATTTATTTGATGATTTTGTTCGGGTATTGGCGCAGGTGGATCAGTTAATCTTATTGGAAGTTTATGCGGCAGGAGAAGCACCAATTGCCTTGGCCGACGGTCGTGCCTTGATGCGCGCCTTACGCTTATTGGGAAATGAAAATGTGGTATTTGCTGAAACCTTGGAAGAAGCGCGGGAACGATTATTTAATTTGCTTAATGATAACGATTTAGTAATTACAATGGGCGCTGGTAGTGTCGGTAAGCTACCGGGATTATTATTAAATTAAACTGACGGCATACTCAATGTATTTCCATCTTGAACGCGGAGGGTGCATAAAAAATGAACTGATGCGTACATGGAAGTACATGAGGAATATTTTTTAAAGACTGACAAAGTTCAAGATTGAAAGACGAAGAGTATATGAATAAATATGGTAAGGTTGCGATAGTAATGGGCGGTGATACCACCGAACGTGAAGTTTCGCTGATGAGCGGTAAGGCAATTTTGGATTCGCTATTAAAAAGCGGCGTGGACGCCTTTGCTTTTGATCCGGCACAAGAGCCGCTAGAGAACCTCAAGAAATATGCTGTTGATCGCGCATTATTGATTATTCATGGTAAGAATGGTGAGGATGGTAAGCTGCAAGGTGCGATGGAGTATCTCGGGATTCCCTATACCGGTTCCGGAGTGATGGCAAGCAGTATTGGAATGGATAAATATCGCACCAAATTAATTTGGCAGGCAATGGGGATTCCGGTGGCTCGCTCGCAATATGTTGAAAAAGAATCATTTAATGCTGAGACTTTTGAGCTGCAGGTTAAATTACCAGTAGTGGTAAAGCCGGCCGATGATGGTTCAACCTTGGGGTTGACTAAAGTTTATGAAGCAGACAAGTTGCTTCCGGCGCTTGAATATGCATTTGCCAAATCAAAAAAAGTCTTGGTCGAAGAACTGATTGTTGGTGCCGAATTTACAATTCCAATTATTGATGGCAAAGTTTATCCGCTGATTAAAATTGAAGCGCCGAATGGCGAATATGATTTCGAACATAAATATTACAGCGATGAAACCGTATATTTATGTCCGTTTGATTTGGGTAAATTACAAGCTCAGGTTGAAGAATTGGCTCTGCGTGGCTATCATGCACTGGGTGCCAGTGGGGTAACCCGCTTAGATTTTATGCTTGATAAAGACCAAAATATTTATTTTCTTGAAATTAATACCCTACCGGGAATGACTGGTCATAGTTTGGTACCGCAATCGGCAGCGGTAACTGGAGTATCGTTTGATCAGCTATGTCTGATGATTTTGGATGGTGCCGGACTTGGCAAGTAAACAACGGCGTTTAAGTTTTGATAATGCAAAATTTAACAATCGCCTGGCTTATTTGATTAATTTTTTGAGTGTCGCAATTCTGATTTTTTGCGGGGTTGTCTACACGGTGCGCTATTGGTTTGTTGTGCACAAGATTACGATTGAAGGACAAATTAATCATGTGACACCAGTACAGTTGTCATATGTTGCCCATAACCGTTTGCATGGCACGATGTTTACTTTGGATATCGCCGAATTAAAAAGTGAATTTGAGCAGCTGCCGTGGGTTAAACAGGTGAGTGTTAAACGCAAATTTCCTTCAACAATTATTGTTTCGTTAGTCGAATATAAAGCGATTGCGCGGATTAATGACGATTATCTTTTGGCGGAAGATGGTGAAGTCTTTAGTGGTGCTGATGCCAATATTGAATTGCCGGTTCTTTATGTCGATAACAGCCACGCCGATATGGCATACGCGAAATATCTGGAAATTGAGAAAATTTTGAGTGCCCACGGTGATCATATTGATCGCCTCTGGTTTAATAATTTGCCGTTGGTTAAATTTACTACTAAAAATAATTTAAACATAACCATGTGTGATAGTGCCGCTACCGATAAATTGCAAATCTTGAATTCTCAGTGGGATGCGTTACATAAATTAAATCCCAATTTAACTAGTTTGAATTTTTGTTATAAAAATGCGGTGGCGATTAATTCACCTAATTCAGTAATTAATACAAGTAAAATAATTAAATAGGTATATCATGAGCGGAAAATTGATTTTTGGTTTGGATGTTGGTAGTTCCAAAGTTGTTTCGCTGGTTGGCTCACTCGGAGAATCAGTTGAAGTTTTGGGCTTGGGCAATTATCACTATGTAAATAATGCCCGTACCAATGATTTTTCTATGGTTAGCAATGGGCTAATCGGTGATATTGAGAAAGTCGGTGCCAAAATATCCCAGGCTTTGCACGAGTCGCAGATTGTTGCCGATTGCTCCAGCGGTTCATTGATTACCAATGTTTCCGGCGCTCATCTGCGTAATGTTTATGCGCACAGCCGTCAGGAAATGGGTAGTCATCCGGTAACTGAAGATATTATCCGCTATATGGTAAATGAGGCGCGGCAGATTACGGTTCCGCCAACTTATGAAATTATTGATTATGAAATTCAGGAATACCTGATTGATGATGAGCGCTATACCATCAATCCACTCCAATTAAATTGTACTTCTATTAATGCGAATCTTAATTTATTTGCTTCAGCTAAAACACCGCTACAAAATTTGCGTAAGGCGATTAATTATAGTAACTATGATATTGCGCGGATTGTCCCGGCTGGGATTTTAGCGGGGATGGCGGTTTTGAACCGAGATGAAAAAGAGTTGGGCTGCTGCTTATTGGATATTGGTGCCGGAACGACCGATATTATTGTTTATGAAAATGGATTTATCCGCCATTTAGGCGTAATCCCGTTGGGCGGTGAAGATATTACCCGCGATATTGCGAGTGTCCTCAAAGTTTCTCGAAATCTGGCTGAAGAGCTTAAATTAACCAATGGTAATTGCGGTGGGCATGCCAAATCCCACGAAGGCTTGAGCATTATTGATCATCGCGGGGAAAGCGTTACTATCTCGCGTAAGCTATTGAATGATGTCATTTTAGAGCGGGTTAAAGATATTTTGGGGATAATCAAAACGCAGTTGGATAACAATAATTTATATGATATAATCAACTCCGGAATCGTCATTACCGGTGGCGGCGCGCAGTTAAATAATTTGAAAAACTATGCAGCCCAGTTCTTTGATTTGCCGGTGCGGATTGGAGTTCCGGATTATCATGGTGATTTTGCCGATATTATCTGTAACCCGCGTTATTCCTGTGCTTTTGGAGCATTAAATTTTGCCAATAATTTTTTAATTGGCAATAATTATTCCGAATTGATCCGCGAATCAGCCGGATCCGGTCAGTTATTTAAGAAAATAAAAAATATTTTAAAAAAGATGTGAAGGGCTAACTATGAACCAGTTTTTTGAAGTTGCGGACAATGAAACTACCTATAGTATCGAAGCAGTGGTTACTCATGTAGGTGAAGTAATTAAGGTTGTCGGCGTTGGTGGCGGCGGTTGTAATGCGGTTGATAATATGGTTAAAAATGGGATCAAACATGTTGAATTTATTTGTGCCAATACTGATGCCAAGGCGCTTAGCCGTAACCGTGCGCACCATTTACTGCAACTGGGACATAGTCTAACCCGAGGTTTGGGTGCTGGCAGCCAACCGGAAATAGGTAAAAAAGCGGCGATGGAAGATCGTGAAAAAGTTGCGGCATTACTAAAAGGTACCGATATGTTATTTATTGCTTCCGGGATGGGCGGAGGTACCGGTACCGGGGCAGCACCAGTAATTGCTGATATTGCCCGCAGTTTGAATATATTAACGGTGGGTGTGGTTACCCGTCCATTTGATTACGAAGGCGAAAAACGCCGCAAAGTTGCGGATAGTGGGATTGATGAAATGCGTAAATATGTTGATTCATTGATTGTAATCCCGAATGAAAAACTAATGACTGAACTGGATGAAGATGTCTCAATGCGTGATGCTTTTGCTGCTGCCGATGAGGTTTTACGCGGTGCGGTTTCGGGGATTACCGAGGTAATTAAGACTCCGGGTTTAATCAGTCTTGATTTTGCCGATGTTAAGACCGTAATGTCTGGTCGTGGCTTGGCAATGATGGGTTCCGGCGCAGCGAAGGGGCAAAATCGGGCTCAGGAAGCCACCGAGCGGGCAATTTTTAGTCCGTTATTGGATGATTTGTCATTAGATGGTGCTCATGGGGTGTTGGTTAATATATCTTCAGCACCTGGCTCGTTGAAAATGCGTGAGTATTATGAGATTATTGGTGTAATTCAGCGTCATATTCATCCGGATGCTGATTTTAAAGCTGGTATGGCGGAAATTGAAGATATGGATGAAGAAGAGGTTCGGGTGACGGTAATCGCTACTGGCTTATCTGATGCTCATTCAACGACTGCTGGTACAGCTGCTGATGAGCCGGTGATAGCTGCAGATGCCGCGGTTAATGTTCAATTTGAGAATGCTGCTCCGGCTGATCCGTTTGCTAACTTTAATAAGAGTGTTTTCTCAACTCCGGCTTTTTTTAGAAAAAATCGTTCATGATTTATCAACGGACGATAAAATCACCGATAACCGCAATTGGCGTTGGGCTCCATTCCGGTTGCCGAGTGTCACTGACTTTAAAGCCAGCCAAAGCGGATCAGGGAATTTTATTTGTGCGTACCGATTTGCCCAATCAGCCGGCGGTGAAATGCCATCCGTTTTTGATTAATGATACTCGCCTGTCTTCGACTTTGGTTGATGAAAATAAGGTGCGAGTCGGGACTATTGAGCATTTGATGTCGGCATTTGCCTGTTTTGGGATTGATAATATTGTAGTTGAATTATCAGCGCAGGAAACTCCGATTATGGATGGTTCATCCAATTCGTTTTTGTATTTGCTGGAGCAATCCGGTATTATTGAGTTAACTGCTAAAAAGAAATATATCCGGATTTTGCAGGAAGTTGAAGTTCGCGATGAGGTTGCTAATAAATGGGTCAAATTTACGCCGTTTGCCGGTTACAAAGTAAAAATAATTACCGATTTTGGTGGGCATCCGGTATTTAAAAAAGAGTATAGCACCTTTGAAGCGGATTTTGCCAAGCATTCCTATATTGATGAAATTAGCCGGGCGCGGACTTTTGGTTTTATGTATGAAGTTGAACTGATGCGCAAGAACGGTCTTGGTTTGGGCGGTAATCTCAATAACGCAATTGTTTTGGATGAAGACTCAGTTTTAAACGAAGGCGGTTTGCGCTTTCCGGATGAATTTGTCCGCCATAAAATTCTCGATGCAATTGGTGATTTGTATATTATTGGTCATCAATTTATCGGTGCATTTGAGGGCTACCGTTCGGGACATGCAATTAATAATCAGTTATTAAGAAAAATTATCAATACTCCGGAATGCTGGGAATATGTAACCTTTGATGATACCGATAATGTACCGAACAGTTTTCACTATCTGCGTTAAACTGCGAGTATTCAATGGTTAAAAAACAGCGATGGTAAGATAAGTATAGAAGGTGCTAGGAATGTAGCATCTTTTTTTGTTGGAGAGCTATTAAGATGACGGATTGCGTTTTTTGTCAACAGGACGGTGGACAGGTTTTATACCGGAATGAGTTATTGCGGGTGATTTTAGTTGCCGACGAGTTTTACCCTGGTTATTTGCGGGTGGTTTTAAACCGTCATCTAAAAGAATTGACGGATTTAAATGATACAGATAATTTGCTAATTTATCAGGTGGTTATGCAGTGCGAAAAAATTTTACGTCAGCATCTACAGCCGGAAAAAATTAATCTAGCATCATTTGGCAATATGACCCCGCATGTGCATTGGCATATTATCCCACGTTTTAGCGGTGATTGTCACTTTCCAAACCCGACTTGGGGTGAAGTAACCAATCCGGACTATCAGCCATCCCGACAATTGAAGTTGAAAGTGACTGAGATGGCCGATAGTTTTGATAAAATTTTCAAGAATGATTAATAATGCATGATTTTGTTCATTTACGCCTACATAGTGAATACTCGGTAACCGATAGTACCTTACGGATTAAAAAGGCGATTGCCTGTGCGGTTGATAATCAGATGCTGGCCTTGGGTTTGACTGACCATCATAATATGTTTGGCTTGGTTAAATTCTATAAAGGTTGTCGTGACAAGGGCATTAAGCCGATTATTGGTAGCGAAGTTGATGTCGAAAATGGTGAGCAACGCTACCGGATTTTGCTGTTGGCTAAGAATATTAGCGGCTATCGGCAAATTTGCGATTGGATTACCAGTTCTTTTGTCAGCAACAAAATTTTTGATATTCCGTATCTCAAAGAAGAATGGTTGTTGGCGCAACCTCAATCCGATGTGATGGTCTTATCCGGCGGTTATGCCGGTGATATTGAGCAGTTATTGCGCCAGAAGAAATATGCCGAAGCCAAGACGCGGGCATTACAATGGCAGCAAGTTTTTAATGGTAATTATTTTATCGAGTTGCAACGAACCGAGCTCCATGATAATAGCGAAATTTTTCCGCAGCTGCTGCAGCTTGCCAGTGAGTGTGCGATTCCACCGGTAGCTACCCATCCGGTACAATTTGCGACACCTGAAGATTTTTTGGCGCATGAGGTGCGGGTGTGTGTTGCCGATGGTGAATTACTTGATAATTCCAATCGCGAGAAGAAATATTCTGCGGATATGTATTTCAAATCCAGTGCGGAAATGAATGAATTATTTGCCGACATTCCGGAAGCATTGCATAACAGTGTTGAAATCGCCCGTAAATGTAATTTGGAAATTACACTTGGTAAATATTTCTTGCCGGATTTTGTTCCTGAAAACGGTATGCCGTTGGAAGAATATTTATCTAAAATGTCCTATGAGGGTTTGGCGCAGCGCTTGGAGGAATTATTTCCGGATAATGCGCTGCGGGCTGAAAATGAAGAAACTTACCGCCAACGGCTGGAACTGGAAATTGAAACCATTATTCAAATGGGATTTCCCGGTTATTTTTTGATCGTCGCGGATTTCATTCGTTGGGCGAAACAAAATAATGTTCCGGTTGGTCCGGGACGGGGTTCGGGTGCTGGTTCCTTGGTGGCGTTTTCATTGGGGATTACCGACATTGATCCGCTGCGTTATAGTTTGCTCTTTGAGCGGTTTTTGAATCCCGAGCGGGTATCAATGCCGGATTTTGATATTGATTTCTGTCAGGAACGGCGCGAGCTGGTAATCCAATACGTCAAGGAAAAATATGGCGCTGATGCCGTCTCGCAAATTGCTACCTTTGGTACCATGTCCTCCAAGGCGGTGATCAAGGATGTTGGGCGGGTATTGGGTTTGCCATATGGCTTGTGCGATTCAATCTCCAAACTTATTCTCAACACTCCCGGCAAAAGTTATTCTTTGGAAGATTCTTTAACCGAATTTCCCGAGCTTAAACAACGGATTGATAATGCCGATGATGAAGTACTGCGCTTGTGGGAGTTGTCATTACAGTTAGAAGATTTAACCCGCAGCGTTGGTAAACATGCCGCCGGGGTGTTGATTGCACCAAGTAAACTTTCGGATTTTTGTCCGCTATATCTGGCTGACGGCATGCAGACCTCTCAATTGGATAAAGATGATGTTGAGAGCATTGGTCTGGTTAAGTTTGACTTTTTGGGCTTGCGCAATCTGACGATTATTCAGGAAGCGGTGGAAAATATTCAAAAGCTGCACGGAGTTCCGCTGAAACTCTCCAATTCGGACTTTAATGACTCGGGCGTTTATAAATTATTGCAGGAGGGGAATACTACCGCAGTATTCCAGTTGGAATCGCAGGGAATGAAACGGTTGCTGGTTAAATTGGAACCGAGTCGTTTTGAAGGTATTATTGCGGTATTGGCATTATATCGCCCGGGACCGCTGGGTTCGGGAATGGTTGATGATTTCGTCAAACGTAAAAAAGGCGAAGCTGAAATTGACTATTTTCATCCGGATTTGCGTGATTGTCTGGATCCTACTTATGGGGTAATTGTTTACCAAGAACAGGTAATGCAAATTTCACAGATTATCGGTGGTTATACTCTGGGTGGTGCCGATTTGTTACGGCGGGCAATGGGTAAGAAAAAAGCCGAAGAAATGGCCAAGCATCGGGCGATTTTTACCGAAGGTGCGCTTAAAAAAGGTTATGAGGCGGCGCTGGCGGAGAAGTTATTTGATTTAATGGCAATGTTTGCTGAGTATGGCTTTAATAAATCTCATACTGCGGCCTATGCAGTGGTTTCCTATCATACTGCTTACCTCAAGGCTTATTACCCGGCATGTTTTATGGCGGCAACGCTGTCATCGGAGTTGGATAAGACCGACAAACTCTATGAGTTTTATCAGGATTGTTTGACTAATAATCTGGTTATTCTGCCGCCGGATATTAATCATTCGGAGTATCGGTTCAAGGCAGTGGATGACAAATCAATTCGCTATGCCTTGGGCGCGGTAAAAGGGGTTGGGCAGAATGTGGTTGAAATTATCGTTGCCGAGCGCGAGCAAAATGGTGATTTTGTCAGTTTGATGGACTTTTGCCGGCGGGTGGATAAAAAAGTTATCAATAAGAAAACCCTCGAGAGTCTGGTAAAGGCGGGATGTTTTGATTCTTTGGAGAGTAATCGGGCTAAATTATTCAATAATCTGGCCAAGGTTATGGAATTTGTCGATCAGGAACGGGCGAATGAGAATCAGGGTTCATTGTTTGACGTTTTTGCTGGCGAAGAGGAAGCCGCGGCAGTAACTGAAATCGAATTAGATGATTATCCGCCGTTTACCCTCAAGGAGCAATTGCAACTCGAAAAATCGGCGATTGGTTATTATCTGACGGCCAGTTTATTTGATGAATATCAGGATGCTGTGCACAAACTTGAAATTTACCCATTGAGTAAGTTTAATACTGAAGATGAAGACATTCAGGAAATTGTCAACGCGCGCTATGCCAAACATAAACCCAAAGTAATTATTGGCGGGATTATCAATTATATGGGTTCGCGACCAACCAAAAAAGGCGGCAAAATTACTTTTGTGCGTATTGAAGATGCCAGTGGTGAGCTCGAATTTGTGGTATTTAATGATGATTATGAAACCTACAAACACTTACTGAAGATGGATGAGTTAATCTTTGTTGAGGGTGAAGTTATTTACGATTCCTTCCGCGATGAAATCAAAGTCAATGCCGGGCGGATCATGACTTTTGATGAAGTGCTGCAGCAATTGGTGGTTGGGATTGAAATTGATCTTGATGCGGCGGCTGATTGGTCTTTATTGGCTAATCGGCTTAATTTAGCGGCTGAGGATAATTCACCACGGGCGGTTGTCCGGGTTAATTACGCAAATCACCGCGGCAAATGTAAATTACGCTTGGGGGATGACTACCGGGCACAAATTTCGGGTGCCGGATTGGATTTTCTTTCTGAAACACTTGGAAAATCGCGCTGGCGACTGGTGCTAAATAAGGTATAATAACAGCTTTGTTACATGATTTTGGGAATATGATGAATCAGGATTTGAATATTGTCATTCTTGCTGCCGGACAAGGCAAGCGGATGAACTCGACTAAACCCAAGGTATTACACGCAATCAGCACTAAGCCAATGCTGGAGCATGTGATTGAAACGGCGTTGTCATTATCGCCACATAAATTGATTGTAGTCTATGGACACGGCGGCGAACAAGTTCAAGCAGCGATGGAAGCACGCTTTGGCAATGAACTAATCACTTGGGCGCATCAGTCACAACAATTAGGTACCGGTCATGCGCTAAAAAGCGCGCTAGCTGAATTATCCGCTAGTGGACGGACATTGGTTCTTTATGGCGATGTACCATTAATCACTCGGGCAACGCTTGAAAAAATGCTGGCGGTTTATGCCGATAATATCGTGATGCTAAGTGATGTGGTGGCTAATCCATTTGGCTATGGCCGGGTGATCCGGAATACTAACCAGCAAATTTGCGGGATAGTTGAAGAAAAAGATACCGATAGTCAGCAGAAATTAATCACTGAAATTAATACCGGCTTTTATATTTTACCGAATGCCCGGATTGGTGGCTGGCTCAATGCACTTTCCAATAACAATTCACAGGGTGAATATTATCTTACCGATGTGGTTGAATTGGCGTATAACGCAGGAGTGGCAATTGAAGCGGTATTTGCTGCCAGTCATTATGAAGTAATGGGCGTTAATAATAGTCTGCAATTGGAAGAGTTGGAACGAATTTATCAACTGAATAAAGTTGAAGAGTTAATGCGCCAGGGGATTACCGTTACAGATAAAAAACGTTTGGATTTGCGTGGAACCCTAACAGTTGGTAAAGATTGTGTGATTGATATTAATTGTATTTTTGAGGACAAAGTGGTTCTTGGCAATAATGTAACCATCGGTGCTGGATGTCTATTGAAAAATGTTACCATTGCGGACAATGTTACGATTAAACCCTATTCACTGCTGGAAGATGCCGAAGTCGGAGTCGGAGCACAAATTGGTCCGTATTCACGTTTGCGTCCGGGAGCTAAGCTGGCTGAAGATGTTCATGTCGGAAATTTTGTTGAAATAAAAAAAAGCTCAGTGGGTAAAGGTTCTAAAGTTAACCATTTAACCTACATCGGTGATGCTGAAATTGGTAGCAAAGTCAATGTTGGTGCTGGTAGTGTTACTTGCAACTATGATGGGGTAAACAAATTTACCACTACGATTAAAGATAATGTCTTTGTCGGTTCCGGGACGATGATGGTGGCACCGGTAGTGATCAATGAAGGCAGCGTAATTGGCGCCGGCTCGGTGATTACTAAAGATACTCAGGCGAATCAACTAACCGTTGCCCGGGCTTATCAGGTAACCGTTAACGGTTGGGAACGCCCAACAAAGAAATAGTTATTGCGGAATTGGCAATTGATAGTATTCAATCTATATAATGAGGAATTAATATGCGTATAAAAAACAGTATTTGTCTGGTAGCGTTGGCAACGGCAATGGCTGGTTGCGGATTAATGGGACCCAGCTATGAAAAACCGGATACTAATAATCCCGGTTCTTTCCCCAGTCGCGATACTCTGGCAGTAACTGAGAGCGCGAATTTGCCGGCAATGGCATGGTGGAAGTCATTTAAAGATCCAGTATTGGATCAGTTGATTGAAAGCGCTTTGAAAAATAACAATAATATTCAGGCCGCGGTTGGTAATATTATTGCTGCACAAGGTCAGTTGCGCGCCATTCAATTTGCGTGGATTCCAACTGGTTCAGCTAGCTTTGGTTATTCTAACCGCAGCTTTGTTGGTCAGGGGTATAATTTTAGTGGTTCACCAAGCTATTCATTGAATATTTTTCAGCAAATTAAATCACAAGAATACGCCGAAGCTAATTTAGCCGCACAACGGGCAGCTAAAGATACGGTGCGGTTAAGCGTAATCAGCCAAACTGCTACCGGCTACTTTACCTTGCTGGGGCAAGATTATCAATTGCAATTGCAAAAACAATTGGTCAAAGATTTGGGTGATTTGTTGATTTTGGCTAAAGCTGAGTACACAAATGGTCTGATTTCATTGTATCAATTACAGCAATACCAACAAAATTATGATAGCGCTAATGCGCAAATTCCAATTATCCAAAATAATATCGTGTCATCGCAAAATGCTCTGCGGGTATTACTCAATGAAAACCCAGGGAATATCATTCGCGGCAAAAAATTTATGGATATTAACAGCTATGGAATAATTCCAGCTAACCTTCCATCCCAAGTATTACGTAATCGTCCGGATGTTCAGCAAGCCGAGCAACAACTGATTGCGGCTAATGCCAATATCGGGGTGGCAACAGCAACCTTCTTCCCTACCATTAGTCTGACCGGAACTGGCGGTACTGCGGCCAACGCGTTAAGTGGATTATTTGGTGCCGGTACTGATTATTGGGTAACTGCGGCCACTGCCACCATGCCGATTTTGAATTTCAGTATCTATGGACAAATAGAGCAGGCTAAAGGTCAGTACTATGCGGCTTACTATAACTATTTACAAACGGTGCGCAGTGCTTTTGCGGCGGTAGATAATGATTTGTCGGCGCATCAACAATTAACCACCAGTATGAACACTCAGATTGATGCTTATAAGAGTAGTAAAACCGCATATGTGTTGGCGGAATCCAGTTTTGTTAATGGCTTATTCAGTAAACCAACTTTATTGCAAAATGCCGTGACCATGGATAATGCGGCAATTGTAGTTCAACAAAGCAAGTTGCAGCAATTGGGCACGATTGTTCAGTTGTATCAGGATTTAGGTGGCGGTTATGGTTATGAAAATAATGAGAGCGCCAATAAGCTTAGTAGCGGTCACAACGCCTAATACTCTTTGTCTTTTAACCTTTGGTGTCGGCGCATCTCAAAAAAGACTCCTTATGTAGTTAGTCTACATGGCGTCGTCTTTTTTATCAATGCTTCTAGCCAAAGATTAAAATACTGCGAGTATATTGTTTAATGGTTAGGGAATGAAGGAAATGGAAAATCGGATTAGCGGTAAAACCGTTTTAATTACCGGTGCTAGCTCCGGCATCGGTGAAGCCTGTGCCCGTGAGTTTGCCAAATGGGGCGCCAATTTGATTTTGACTGCCCGGCGGGTTGAGCGTTTGGAAAATTTGCGCAGTGAGCTGGAAGCACTCTATCCAGTAAAGATCTTTGTGGTTGGCATGGATGTGACTCATGTTGCCCAAACCACGGCGGCGCTGACGCATTTACCGGATGCAATTACTAAGATTGATATTTTAGTGAATAATGCCGGTTTGGCGGCGGGGTTGGATAATTTTGTCGATGATGACCCTGAAAATTGGGAACGAATGATTGATACCAATATCAAAGGTTTTTTATTAGTGTTGCGCCTAATCGCTTCACGGATGGTCAAGCAAGGTTTCGGACACATCATCAATATCGGCTCTGTAGCAGGAGTTGAGGCCTATGCTAAAGGTGGGGTTTATTGTGCTACCAAACATGCCGTGCATGCAGTTAGCCAAGCATTACGTGAAGAAATGGTTGAACAGGGCATTAAAGTTAGTGAAATTTTACCTGGTGCGGTAAATACCGAATTTAGTACCGTTCGTTTTAGTGGTGATAAAGAACGAGCGGATAAAGTTTATCAGGGGTTTGACCCTTTGCAAGCCGGAGACGTTGCGGAATTGATTGTCTATAATGCCAATCTTCCGGCGCATGTCAATCTTGCCGAGAGCCTGATTTTAGCTGGTAGCCAATCACGAGCTACCAAAATTTTCCGGAAAACTGTTTGATTCCGGAATTAGTCGAAATAAAACAGCACAGGCATTAGCCTGTGTTTTAAATTTTTTGTAAACTCTTTTGAGAAAGTGTTTATTTCTCAATCTACCATATGCTGCAAGCCAAAATCCCCACCGGCGGGTCGCCGGCTTTCTCAGTGGTTGTGGTTACTTTAATGGCATCTATACAAAATTAAGTGCCGATACTCTGAAGAAAGGAAATTGATGAGTAGTTCTTTTAATGATTATAATTTAAGTAGTGAGACGCTAGCAGCGTTAGAGGCTAAAGGCTTTACTAAACCCAGCCCGATTCAGGCGCTGGTAATTCCGGAATTTTTGCGGGAAAAAGCTAATATTTTGGGGCAGGCACAAACTGGAACCGGAAAAACTGCCGCCTTTGCGATTCCGATTTTGGAAACTATTAGCAAAGGCAATACAATTAAGGCCTTGGTCTTGACTCCGACTCGCGAGCTGGCATTGCAAGTTTGTGAAGAAACGTATTCGTTAATCGGTAAACGTGATTTGCGGGTAAGTGCAGTTTATGGTGGTGCTTCAATCGAACAGCAAATCCGTAACATCAAACGTGGCAGTGATATTGTTGTTGGTACCCCTGGACGGGTAATGGATTTGATGGAACGGGGCGTGATTGATTTATCCAATCTGGAATTTTTTGTCTTGGATGAAGCCGATGAAATGTTGAATATGGGTTTTGTTGAAGATATTGAACACATTCTTGAAACTACCAATCAAGATAAAAACATGTTGTTTTTCTCGGCAACCATGCCGCAGTCTATTTTGAAAATTGCCCGTAAATATATGGGTGAATTCAAAACCCTTAAAGTTGAAAATAAAGAATTAACTACCAAGCTTACCGAGCAAATTTATTTTGAAGTGCGTGAAGGTGATAAATTTGAAGCCTTGTGCCGGGTGCTGGATTTTGAACAAGATTTTTATGGCATAATTTTTTGCCGTACCAAAATTGAAGTGGATGAAGTTACCAAACATTTGAAAAGCCGTGGTTATTTGGTTGATTCATTGCACGGTGATATTACCCAGTC
>CAZATM010000109.1:0-10001 GCA_964488065.1 uncultured Neisseria sp. | reverse complement strand
GACCCTTGCGTGAGGCGCGCGACGGTTTTGAAAAAGCCTACTTTGAATTCCATCTCGCCCGCGAAGGCGGCTCAATGACACGCGTCGCCGAAAAAACAGGATTGGAGCGCACACATCTTTACCGCAAGCTGCGCCAATTGGGGGTGGACCTCGGGCGCAACAAACGCAACGCGTGAATCGGCAAAAATTTTGCAGCTTGGCGTCATGCCCCGATTTCTCGGGCTATAATTCAAGGCTTAGGCCCGGTAGCTCAGTTGGTAGAGCAGAGGATTGAAAATCCTTGTGTCGGCAGTTCGATTCTGCCCCAGGCCACCATTCTCTATTTTTCCAAAATATATAAAACTCCCAACACGCAAATTATTATAAATAATATCGCTGAAAGCGAATGCCAGAAATTAAAGCTGCTGCTGTGAATTATTACATGGTTGGCTAAATCAAGTAACTTTGTGCGCAAGCGGACAATAATCGGAAATATTGCAAAATAATTTATTACCAAAATTGCCATCATCGCAATAATATACCAAAATTTACGCAACGTAAACAGGGTGAAGCGATGCGCGATGCCTTCATTGACTAATGCCAGCAATAACGAAATGATCCCAATATAGGCATTGATATTAAATAATTGCCCGGCAATTGTGGCTGCAGATATTTCATCGATGCTTTTAAATAGTAGCGGAACCACGATAAAGCCGATGGTTAGGGTTCCGCCAACCCAAAAGGTCATTGCTAGTTTGGCAAATTGAGCAATCGAGAGCAGTTCAAAGTGCGGGTTGTTGCTGGTGCGAGTTTTTTTGCGGGCCATTGCTTAGTTTCCTTATCCGAGATTATCTAGTTTTTGATTATAGCATAACTGCTATAATCTCGTATTGTCTAGAGTGATTTTATCTGGGGTTGTTACGGGAACCGGTTAATTACTGTTGGTTTTATTTAATTATACAATTCATTGGGATGATGTATGAAGTTGTGGAAAATAAAATTCCGCTATATCTTGGTTATGGCAGTGGTCATTACTTTTGTGGTGTTGGCAGTATCTCGGTTAATGTCGGCAAAATCGGCAAAGAATGAGCAATTATCGGTAATTTTATTAAACCGTAGTGATGTTGTTGTTGCCAAAAGCGGGGTAATTGATAGCGTGGTGAATTTTACCGGTGATTTGTCGCCGGTCAAGCAGACGATTATTTCTGCCGAAGTTGATGCGCGGATCAATAAAGTGTGGGTTGATGAAGGACAGCTGGTTAAAGCTGGACAGGCCTTGGCGGATCTGGATACTTTGGATTTGGCACAGGCTGTGAGCCAACAAGAAGCAGCGGTGGCATCGGCGCAAGCGCAATTATTGCTGAGCCAACAGAAGAAAGATAAAGAAAAGGAGTTGTTGGCGCAGGGATTTATATCCAAGATTGCCTATGATGAACTGGTGACTGATTATAAAGCCAAATTGCAAAATTTTAAGGCGCAAGAGGCACTATTGACCCGCACCAAAAAGCAGCTTGCCAATACGCACATTACCGCGCCCTTTGATGGAATTATTTATCAAAAAGCAGTTCAGCCCGGACAGTTAGCATTGAAAAATACTAAACTGTTTGCCTTGGCAAATTTAAGCCAGCTAGAAATTAAAGCGGCGATTCCGAGTGATAAGATTAATTCGATCAAGGTGGGGTTGCCGGTGGTTTTTCGTGCAGAAACCGATAGTGTGTCGCATAATGGTACAATTAGCCGGATTAATCAGGTCGCTGAGTTGGGAACCCGTTCGTATATGGTTTATATTAGTTTTGCCAATAACAGCGCTGAATTAAAGGCCGGGCAATTTGTTAAAGGACAAATTATTTTAGCCAGTCTTAAAGACCAGTTGCAAATCACTTGTGATGCTATTCGTGATAATAATGGTGATTATGTTTTGAGTTTGATCGATGGCAAAGTAGTTTCGCGCCCAATTAAGATTGTACTTGAAAATTCTGCCAGCGGGCAATGCGCGGTGAGCGGGCTAAAATCAGGCGAGCAGGTACTGGCGGGAAATGTTATGACCGTGAAAGCCGGCGATTCTGCTAAAATAGTTGATTAGCGCTAAAGTCTTTATCGTGCGTAATATAACTTAATGATAATTGCGATTGAGAAAAATAAGGTAATACAAAATGCTATATATTAATAATGTAAAATTTGCCAAAGAAAACCGCATATTAAGCGGAAAACTTGATCTGGCGAGTGTGCCGCGGATAAATGAAATTGATGATTATCGCGGAGTTGTTGATTATACGCTGAGTGGATTTATGGATGAGTTAAATAGACCTACCATTAATCTTAAAGTTTGTGGTATAATCAGCGCCTTATGTCAAAATTGTTTGCAGGAAATGCAAATTTCGCTGGATAATTTGTCACGAATTACGGTGTTCTATAATGAAGAAGACCTTGATAGTGCATTGTTTTCTGGTGAGTCAACCGATGTTGAAGATGGGGTTTTGGCGGAAAATGAATTTGATGTTATGACGTTGGTTGAAGATGAAGTAATTATGTTGCTTCCTCTGGCACCCAAGCATGACGCTTGTTTGGGATTAAGCTATCATGATGATGTGGCTAGCCCGTTTAGTGAATTAAAGAAACTTGTTTAGAGGTAATAACAATGGCTGTTCAACAAAATAAAAAATCTCCTTCAAAACGCGGCATGCACCGTGCTCATGATTTCATTACTGCGCCTGCTACTGCAGTTGAAGCTACTAGCGGTGAAGTGCATTTAAGACACCATATTAGTCCTAATGGCATCTATCGCGGCAAAAAAGTTATCAAAACTAAAGGCGAGTAGCTCTAAAACATTAGTAACTCATTTCAATTTTAAACGCTGAAGAAGTATAAAAAGTTCTAAAGTGAAAAATTGAAGTTTAAGAGAAATGTTTTTATAGACCGACAAAGTCCAAATTTGAAAGACGAAGAGTAAATGGCAATTGTTTTAGCTGTAGATGCCATGGGTGGCGATCATGGTGTGCGTATTACTGTTCCAGCCGCGTTGCGATTTTTGGATGAAACCGCAGATGTAAATATTGTTTTGGTCGGTGACCGCGATAGTATTTACAAACAACTTGGTGATAAATTATCCAGCTATAGTGACCGGATTGAGGTGGCTCACGCCACACAAGTGGTTGGTATGGATGAAGCGCCACAAAGTGCAATGCGAACTAAACGTGATTCTTCGATGCGGGTGGCGATAAATTTGATCAAAGAAACTAAGGCTAATGCAGTGGTTTCAGCTGGGAATACCGGTGCCTTGATGGCGATCTCGCGCTATGTGCTAAGAACCATGGATGGTATTGACCGTCCGGCAATTGCTAAACTGATGCCGACCGTAAAAGGCGAAGTATGCGTTCTGGATCTCGGCGCTAATGTCGAGTGTGCTCCCGAACACTTATTGCAGTTTGGGGTAATGGGCTCGCAGTTGATGCGTGGTGTGACCGGTAAACTAACCCCTAGCGTTGGGGTGCTGAATATTGGTAGTGAAGACATTAAAGGTAACGAAACGGTTAAAAAAGCGGCAGAGCTTTTGAAGAAAACCAACCTTAATTTCTATGGCAATGTTGAGGGTGATGATATCTTCAAGGGCGTTGTAGATGTGGTGGTAACCGATGGGTTTACCGGTAATGTTTCGTTAAAAACTACCGAAGGCGTTGCCAAAATGATTTCATTCTTTTTGAAAGAAGAATTTACTCGTAGTTGGTGGACTAAAATCATCGCTTTATTATCGTTTCCGGTGTTAAAACGTCTTAAACAACGGGTTGACCCAAGCAAATATAATGGTGCGGTATTGTTGGGTTTAAATGGCTTAGTAGTTAAGAGCCATGGCGGTGCTGATGTTGATGGTTTCTATTATGCCTTAAAACAAGCGCATCATGAGGTTGAGGCCAATGTAATTGGACTGTTGCAAGATTATCTACAACAAAATCAAGCAGTGCTTTCTGATACAGAAGAGCTGATTGAGTTCTCTGACTTAAAAACTTTATAGTAATGAGCTTAGTGCTTTTTAAGCATAGTTGACATGAATAAGGTATAATTCAGGCGGGATACACCCGCCTGTTTTTATTTGGGGATTAAAAAATATAATGAAATATGCAAAGATTATTGCAACTGGAAGCTATTTACCGCAACGGATTTTGACCAATGCCGAGTTGGAACAAATGGTTGCTACCTCTGATGAATGGATTATCGAACGAACCGGGATAAAAGAGCGACATATTATTGCTGAAGGTGAAAAAACCAGTGATATGGCGTTTGCGGCGGCAACTAAGGCGCTGGCAACTGCCGGTGTCAGTACTGATGAATTAGATTTGATTATTGTTGCGACTAGCACGCCGGATTCGGTATTCCCGCCGACGGCTTGTATTGTCCAAGAAAAATTAAATAATAAAGGTGCTGCGGCTTTTGATATGCAGGCGGCCTGTAATGGATTTATTAGTGCCTTGACCACTGCCGATTGTTATGTGCGTGCCGGTATGGCGAAAAAAGCGCTGGTAATTGGTGCCGATGCGATGTCACGGATTATTGATTATAGTGATCGTGGAACCTGTATCTTATTTGGTGATGGTGCCGGTGCGGTTTTACTGGAAGCCAGTAATACCCCGGGAATATTGGGTAATGAAATTCATTCCGATGGAGCCTTCGGCAAAATTCTGACTTGCGAGGGACATTTATATAATGGCGTAATTGGCGGTAATCCGTTTATTGAAATGGATGGTCAGGCGGTATTTAAATTTGCCGTGCGCGCGCTAAGTGCGGTTGCCAAAAGTCTGGCGAAAACTTGCGCGGTGGAATTGAGCGAAATAGATTGGTTGATTCCGCATCAGGCAAATATCCGGATTATCGAATCGACGGCAAAAATGCTTGGCAGTAGTATGGATAAAGTTATTACTACCGTTGACAAGCATGGTAATACTTCGGCGGCATCAGTGCCGTTGGCCTTGGATATTGCCATTCGTGATGGACGAATTAAAACCGGACATAAAGTGTTATTGGAGGGTGTCGGCGCCGGATTTACTTGGGGTGCGTCACTGATTCAGTTTTAATTTATTAGGAATAAAAGATGACTAAATTTGCATTTGTGTTTCCCGGGCAGGGGTCACAATCTTTAAAAATGATGGACGGTTTTGCTGATAATGCGCTGGTGCGTGGTACTTTTGACATTGCATCGGCACGATTGAACGTTGATTTATGGGCAATGTTGCAAGAAGACTCAGCTGATAATATCAATCAGACGATTAATACCCAACCGTTGTTATTAACTGCCGGTTATGCTACCTATCTGGCATGGCTGGAACTATCTGCTAATAAGCGACCGGCGGTAGTTGCCGGGCACAGTTTGGGTGAATATACTGCATTAACCGCCAGTGGCGTGCTTGAATTTAGCGATGCGGTATATCTGGTGCGTAAGCGTGCCGAATACATGCAAGCCGCGGTCAAGCCTGGTGAAGGTGCCATGGCAGCAGTACTGGGGCTGGATGATGAGGCGGTAATTGCCGGTTGTAACGAAGTTATGGCTAGTGGAGCCGGAGTGGTTCAGGGCGTGAATTTTAATTCTGCCGGTCAGGTGGTGATTGCCGGAGCCAAAGCTGCGGTTGAGAAAGCCGCGGAAGTATTAAAAGCCAAAGGTGCGCGCCGGGTACAGTTATTACCGGTATCGGTTCCATCGCATTGTGAATTAATGCGTCCGGCAGCCGAGCAACTGGCGGTAGAGTTAGCTGCGATTAATTTTAATGCCCCGCAAATTCCGGTGGTACAAAATGTCAGTGGTGAATTGGCTCACGATGTGGCACAAATTAAAGACGGTTTATTGAAGCAGCTTTACTCTCCGGTATTGTGGACCAAGAGCGTGCAAACTTTGGCACGTAATCAGATTGATACTATTGTTGAATGTGGTCCAGGCAAGGTTTTATCCGGTTTGAATAAACGGATTCATGAAACGGCGCAATTAGTGAATTTACACAATGTTGCTGATTTGACTAATTTGAAAACTATTTTAGGATAACACTATGAGTGAAGTTAAAAAAGTTGCCCTAGTAACCGGGGCTACCCGTGGAATCGGTAAATCAATTGCCTTGACTCTGGCGGCTAGTGGTGTAACGGTAGTAGCTACGGCAACCAGTGAATCTGGTGCCAGCGAAATTTCGGCTTATTTGGGGGAATTTGGCGGTCGCGGAATTGTTTTGGATGTAACCAGCAAAGACAGTATTGATGCTGCAATAAAAGATATTGCCGCTAATGAAGGCGACGTTACAATTTTGGTAAATAATGCCGGAATTACCAAAGATGGTTTATTGATGCGGATGAAAGATGAGGATTGGGATGCGGTTTTGGATACCAATCTTAAATCGGTATTTTTATTGGTCAAAGCAGCAATTCGCGGTATGACCAAAGCTAAATTCGGACGGATTATTAATATTGCTTCGGTAGTTGGATTTATGGGTAATCCCGGGCAAGTTAATTATTCGGCCGCCAAAGGCGGGATGATCGCGATGACTAAATCGCTGGCGAAAGAATTTGGTAGTCGCAATATTACCGCCAATTGTATTGCTCCGGGCTTTATCCAGACTGATATGACTGATAAATTGCCAGACGATGTTAAAACTGCCTATATCAATGCCATTCCATTGGGGCGTTTTGGTCAGGTCGAAGATATTGCCAATGCAGTTAAATATCTAGCCAGTGATGAAGCCGGTTATGTGACTGGAACAACTTTACATGTCAATGGCGGAATGTACGTTTAATTTTGAAGAGCTTGATAACTAGCGGCTAGTTGCAGCTAATGTGAGATCTATTACCCCCAGCCATATTGTTGGGGGTTCTCTTTATGGTGTTAAAATGGACAATCTGGAAATAAAAATCGGTGGCGAAAATATGGACATTGCACTGATTTATGATTATTTAAGCAATCATTCGTATTGGGCACAAGGAATTCCATTAAAGACGGTTGAATCCTCGCTGCAAAATTCTTTTTGTGTGGGCGTGTTTGCAACTGGTCAACAAATTGCGTTTGCGCGGTTAATTACCGATTATGCTACTTTTGCTTATTTGGCGGATGTTTTTGTAATTGATGAATGGCAGAAACAGGGTGTTGGTAAATTATTGTTGCAACATATCACTGAGCTTGACTGGGTGCAAAATATACGCCGGTTTATGTTGGCGACTAAAGATGCGCATGGTTTGTATAAACAGTTCGGTTTTACCGAGTTATCCAAACCGGAACGTTTGATGGAAATTGTGCGTCCGGCTATTTATGAAAGATAAAATTATATGATTCCTGTTATTACGATTGATGGACCGGCTTCTTCCGGTAAAGGCACCGTTGCCAAAATTATCGCTGCACGCTTGGGATTTCATTATTTGGAATCTGGGGCTATTTATCGGGCGTTGGGGCTATGGATTTATAAAAATAATCCCAATGGTCAAGTGGTTGCTGATCAAACCGCGGTGAACTTAATTGAGACGCTTGATTTAAAATTTTGTAATGATAAAATTTTGCTTAATAATCAAGATGTTACTGGCGAACTGCGTGAGGAATTTGTTGGTATGCTGGCATCGCAGTATAGCTCAATTCCAGAAGTGAGGGCGCGGCTATTGCAATTTCAACGCGATTTTGCCCGCGCGCCGGGCTTGGTTACCGATGGTCGGGATATGGGAAGTGTGGTTTTTCCAACAGCACAATTAAAGGTCTTTTTGACCGCCAGTGCCGAAAAAAGAGCTGAACGGCGTTATAAGCAGTTGCAGCAATTGGATAAATCTGTTACAATGCAGTCTATTTTACAGGATATTATAGCTCGCGATAAGCAGGACACTACGCGCAGCGTAGCACCGCTTGGCTATGATAACTCGTTTAAAGTCCTTGATAACTCAGAGCTTGGCATCGATGCAACCATCGAACAAATTTTGGCTTGGTTTGACGAATCAGGAAAATCCGGTGCAGCCGCAAAATAAATTTTGGGGCTGTGGTAGTTAATTTTTTATTTTTTATTGGTAAGAATTGTGGAAAATTTTGCAAGTCTTTTTGAACAACACCTAGCTCAACTTGAAATGCGTGAAGGTGAAGTTGTTGATGCAACCGTTGTTGCTGTTGATCATAAATATGTAGTCGTTACCGCGGGATTAAAATCTGAATCTTCAATTTCAGTTAGCGAATTCAAAGATGAATTGGGTAATGTAGAAGTTAAGGTTGGTGATATTGTTAAAGTAGCAATTGAAGCAATTGAAGATGGTTATGGCGAAACTCGCCTATCTCGTGATAAAGCACGTCGTATCGCAGCTTGGGAAGAGCTGGAAGGTGCTTTGGAACGTGGTGATATCCTTAATGGTATGGTTTATGGTCGCGTAAAAGGCGGTCTGGGTGTGATGTACAAAAATGCACGGTTATTCTTACCAGGATCATTAATTGATGTACGTACCGTGCGCGATTTTGCACCGTATGACAACAAATCAGTTGAATTCAAAGTTATCAAAGTAGATCGTCGCCGCAATAATATCGTTATTTCTCGTAAAGCGGTATTGGTTGAGAAAAATGGCGAAGACAGTAAAGTTATTTTTGAACGGATGCAAGAAGGTAACGTGGTTGCTGGTGTGGTTAAAAATATCACTGACTACGGCGCGTTCGTTGATTTGGGTGGCATTGATGGTTTATTATACATCACTGATTTATCTTGGAAACGAGTTAAACATCCATCAGAAGTATTGACTGTTGGTCAAGAAATCGAAGCTAAAGTATTGAAATTTGATCAAGAAAAACACCGTGTTTCATTGGGCTTAAAACAATTGTCAAATGATCCTTGGGAAGGTGTTGCTGATCGTTTCCCTGCTGGAACTCGCATGTTCGGTAAAGTTTCTAATCTGACTGATTACGGAGCTTTCATTGAATTGGAACCTGGTATTGAAGGTTTAGTACACGTATCTGAAATGGATTGGACTAATAAAAACGTTAATCCATCTAAAGTAGTTAAATTGGGTGACGAAGTTCAAGTTCAAATTCTTGAAATTGATGCTGACAAACGTCGGATTAGTTTGGGTATGAAACAATGTCAAGCTAACCCATGGATTGAATTTGCTGATAAATTCCATAAAGGCGATCGTGTAAGTGGACAAATTCGTTCAATTACTGATTTTGGTCTGTTTATTGGTTTGGCTGGTGGAATTGACGGTTTGGTTCACGTTTCAGATGTTTCTTGGACTTTATCTGGTGATGCAGCATTGCGTAACTATAAAAAAGGTCAAGAAGTTGAAGCGGTAATCATTTCAGTTGATATCGAAAAAGAACGAATTGCTTTGGGTATTAAACAATTGGATAATGATCCATATGCAATGTTTATGACTAATACCGATAAAGGTTCAATCGTGACTGCAACCGTTAAAGAAGTTGCAGCTGAACAAGCGATTGTTACTTTGACCGATGGAATTGATGCTGTATTACCGGTTCGTGAAGCTTCGGCTGAACGGGTTGATGATTTGACCAAAGTTCTAAATGTTGGTGATAGTATTGAAGTTATGATTACTAATATCGATCGTAAGACTCGCGCAATTACTGTTTCTGTTCGTGCCAAGGATAACAAGGAAGAACAAGATGCGGTTAAGAAAATGCGTCAGGCTGAAAAAGCATCAGGAACAACCAATTTAGGTTCATTGTTGCAAGATAAATTATCTCAGGGGTAATTTATGAATCGTTCCGATATTATTAAACGTGTTTCCGAGCTTTATCCTAAGCTAAGTCGTAAAGAAGTCGAACAAATTGTTAAAGAATTGTTTGCGACAATGGCTAATAGTATTGCTAACGGAAATCGGATTGAGATTCGCGGCTTTGGTTGTTTTTCATTAAAACACCGTGCTGCGGGTAAAGTTCGTAACCCTCGGCATGGGGTTGCGGTTGAATCCGGTGAACGCCATGTTGTTTATTTCCGCGCCGGTAAAGAGTTGCGGGAACGAGTAGATGTTTTTAACAAATAATACTCACTGAAATAAAAAGCCTCATAGTTTATACTATGAGG
>CAZATM010000108.1:0-20058 GCA_964488065.1 uncultured Neisseria sp. | reverse complement strand
ACTTCATCGCCCGCATGGCGCGCCCTGATGGCGATGACCCGGACGCAACTGGATACGCGGGTTCTGTTCGGAGCTGATCCCCGACGGGTGGGCCGCTATACCCTCAGCCTCGATGAGCGGTTTGTAGTCGATTATTCCAAGCAACAGATCACCGAAGAAAGCATGGCCCTGCTGGCCAGTCTGGCCCGCCAGCAGGAAGTTGAAAAACAGCGCAACGCCATGTTTGCCGGTGAGGCCGTCAACAGCAGCGAGAAAAGGGCTGTTCTTCATATTGCCCTGCGCGCTGCCGACGATGCCTCCTACAAGGTTGGCGGTGTCGATGTGATGCCGGAGGTTCTCCGCGTCCGCAAGAAACTCTATGCCTTTGCCGACGCGGTACGCACCGGCACATGGACCGGAGCCACCGGTCAGCCAATTAAAACCGTATTACATATCGGTATCGGCGGTTCGCATCTGGGCCCCGAAATGGTGGTCAAGGCCCTGCGCCCCTATCATGACGGCCCGGCGGTGCGTTTTGTCGCCAATGTCGATCCGGCCGACCTGGCCGCCAATCTGGCCGGGCTTGAACCGGCCACCACGCTGGTTGTGGTCGCGTCAAAAACCTTCACAACCCAGGAAACCATGGCCAATGCCCACAGTGCCCGCGCATGGTTTATGGAAAAAACTGCTAATAATCAGGCAGCAATCGCCAAACATTTTATCGCCTTATCAACCAACACCAAAGCGGTAACTGAATTTGGAATTGCAGTGGAAAATATGTTTGCTTTTTGGGATTTTGTCGGTGGACGCTATAGTTCATGGTCGGCAATTGGGCTAAGTATTGCTCTTTATATCGGCTGGGAAAATTTTAGCCAATTTTTAGCCGGCGGCAATGCCATGGATAAACATTTTAGCGAAACTACAGATTTGCGCCAAAATTTGCCGTTTATTCTTGGTGCGGTCGGTTTATGGTATGTTGATTTCTTTGATTATCGTAGTTTGGTTATTTCACCTTATAATACTCGCCTGACACGTTTCCCGGCGTATATTCAGCAACTGGAAATGGAAAGTAACGGCAAATCAGTTAACAAAGCTGGTGAAAAATTCTGTTATAACACTTGTCCGGTAGTATGGGGCGATAGCGGAATTAACGGACAACATGCCTATTATCAATTACTGCACCAAGGTACCCAGATCGTGCCAATGGATATTATTGTTGCATTATCCGACAAATTCAGCAATAAAGCTCATAACGATATTTTATGGTCAAATGCAATTGCCCAAGCTGAGGCGTTAATGGGTGGTAAAGATTATGCAACTGCCAAAGCTGAATTATTGGCACAGGGAATGGCGGAACAACAAGCGGATGAAGTGGCTAAACATAAAGTGTTTCCAGGGAATCGTCCAAGTAATATGCTGATTTTACCTGAAATTAATCCTTATTATTTGGGAATACTGATTGCTCTTTATGAACATAAAGTATTTGTTCAAGGGGTTTTGTGGGATATCAATACCTTTGATCAAATGGGTGTCGAGCTGGGTAAACAGTTGGCTAAAAAGGTCTTGCAGGATCTTGAAAGTGCGCAAGTATCAGCGCATGATGGTTCAACAACTGCTATAATTCACTACTATTTAAACCACAAAAATATTTGATATACTCTTCGTCTTTGGATTCTGGTTTTTGTCGTATCTATCATCTTCAGAAATCAAAGACTGTGAGTACATTTACATTTTCTCAGGAGTGCCTATGCGCATTAGTAAGAGTTTAATAATTTTAGCACTATCATTGTCATCAGTTACGGTTTTTGCTGAAGATACTGCGGCAGCTGAGAGTGCTCCATTGCCAGCTAATCATGCCTTTCAAGAGTTTGACAATCAATTTTATATTGGTTTTGGTACTGGTTATGGTAATTTTAATAATGCCTATGGGCAGAACTCCAATTACGGAACAACTTATGTTGGGCTAGGGGTTGAGCGCTTATTTGATATCGGTTTATGGGCAAGTATTGATGCCACGATGATGACTGGCTATAGTAATTTCAACTCTTCTAATGCCAATGCCGGAACTGGTCCGCTGGGGCAAAATCCGGCGGTTGCCAATTTGGATGCCAAAGTTGGTTATGCATTTAATCCAATTAAAGATAAATTACAGGTAACACCATATATTTTGGTCGGGCGTAATACCAATTTAACGTCTAATTCGTTAAACAATAATACTTCAAGCGGCGGTGGTGGAACTGGTAATTTGTCTGCCAATGTAACTCAGGATTATTTTTTAACCGGTGGTATTGGTGGTCGGATTGAATACCGGATTGACAAATACTTGCTGTTATATTTTGATCAAAATGCTTTATATAATGCCGACATGTCTAGTCCAAATTCAAACTATAATCCGGCATCAAATTATCAGCTGACTTCAACTTTAGGTCTAAAATATAATGCGTGGGATCAGTTGCAATTGGGGTTAAATAGTTTTTATACCTATAACCAATTATCTGGCGCGGTGTCTTCACAGCAGCAGTACCAATTGTATCAACAAAATCAGGTTGGTATAATGGCGACAGTCGGAATGACTTATTAGAACAGATTGGCTCTCACTTAGGTGGGAGTTTTTTTATACGGATGGAAAATAAATGACTAAAATTAAAGCAATATTTATGGATAAGGATGGCTCAACGATTGTTGCCCCCAATGTGTTACCGGAAAATCTTGCCGACTTAATGGTAAAGCATAACGAGATTCATTGGATTATGGCAACCGGGCGGAGTTTTTGCAATGTTCTAAAAAGCCCGATGGCTAAAATATTACCATTAAAAAGTTTGCACATCGTTGAAGGTGGCGCGCGAATCATGGATTTAAGTGGTGATTGTGCGGTCTGTAATCCGCTTACCAATCACGAGCTGGAGCACTTTTTTGAAATAGTTCCGTTGGAGCATCTGCATTATTTGTTTTATGCTGTTGATGATGTTGGCGGCTTTGTTTATTCAACTGAAATTGAAGCCTGGCAAGATAAATTGGCAATTTTACGCGCAACATCTGACTTGAGTGAGTTTCGTGAGTGGTTTAACGAAGTTCATCCGGCAAAACTTTCAGTGCGGGTAAAGCAAGATATTGAATTGCCGGGGTTAAATTGGACACAAAATGATAATTATGTTGACGTTACAACCGAAGGTGTTCATAAAGGCTCGGCGATCATTGACATGCTTAAAATTTTAGCGATTTCTCCTGCCGAAGCTGTTTTCGTTTTTAATGACTTCAATGATTTACCGGTAATCACTCATCCGGGATTGAGCGAATTGGTTACGATAAAAGTTGGTGATTTATTGCCGGATGTCACTGCCAATTATCAAGTTGCTACGCCTTTTGCAGTAGCTGACTTGTTAGAACAGTTGCTTAACTGAGGTTTATAAAGTTATTCACACCCATAACATATTGTTATATTCATAGATATGCTATTTATCCCCAGATGACCTGAATAGGTTGCGGAAAAATCTGTCAGCGAATTGTGGATAACTCATCGGGTTATTAGTTACTAACAGAAATGTTGGCAGATTTGTTGATAAGCTGGGGGAAGTTGCCCCGCTTATGATTATAAGTTTGTTACGCATGATAAATCTCTTAATGTTTGTTTTTGGCTTTGTTCATTAATTGCCCACTGAATGTGCTCCGCCACCAACGGTGTGGCTAACGGCAAGTGTCGGCAGAGAGTGCTAAGATTATTTTCATTAAATGGCGCATTCCCGATGGCAACTGCCAGATTGCGCTGCCAGCGCCCATAACCAATCCGGTAAATTGCACTACCAGCCATCCGTTGTTTAAATTCGCTTTCACTCCAATTAAATAACTCGATGAGCGATTGATTATCCAGATTGTGGCGGGTGGCAAAATCCGCTTCGTGACTCAAAACCGCAAATTTATTCCACGGGCATAATAATTGGCAGTCATCGCAACCGTAGATGCGATTGGCAATTGCGCGGCGAAATTCAACGGGAATAATACCAGGATTTTCAATCGTAAGATAGGAGATGCAGCGCCTAGCATCAAGCACTTGCGGTGCAATAATTGCCTGGGTTGGACAGATTCGCAGACATTTAGTACAACTTCCGCAATGTTGCACGGGAGGCGGCTGATTCTCGGCAATTAAGGGTAAATTGGTAAAGATTTCGCCCAAAAAAAACATGCTGCCATGATTTTTACTAATCAATAAACTATGTTTTCCTTTCCAGCCAAGGTTGGCATTGCTGGCTAATTCTACCTCCATGATTGGGGCGGAGTCACTAAATACCCGATAGTGGTGAGAGAGATTGGAGTCTTTTAGATAATCATTAATTGCGGTAGCCAGTTGTTCAAGTTTTTGTTTTACTACCTTATGATAGTCGCGACCCAGCGCGTAAGCCGAAATATATCCCTGTTCAGAATTTTGTAAGCGCTGTAAATGCTGTTGCGGTTGTTGTTGTAGATATGGCAGCGCCACACTAATAATTGTCACCGTTTGCGGCTGTAATAATTGCGGGTTAAATCGCAACTGTTGATTATTATTAAGATAATCCATTTGCCCATGGAAACCCGCCGCTAACCATTCGCGGTATTTGGCTTGACTCTGAGAATTAATCGCTGCTGCGGCGATTCCGATTTCAACAAAACCAAAATCTTGGGCTTTCTTTTTTATCCACTTGGTGAGTGTGCTATAATAATCGGTCATATTGCTTATTTTATCGGAAAATGAAACATATTTTTAACTTAGAAAATTTGGTGGCAACCACCAATTTGGCGCAGAAAATTGCACGGATAATTGTACCAAACTTTATTGTCGCACTGAATGGTAATTTAGGCGCTGGTAAAACGACGCTAACCCGCGAAATTCTCCGCGCACTTGGGGTAGTTGGAACTATTAAAAGTCCGACTTTTACTTTGGTTGAACCCTATCTATTGGCGAAATACTCAATTTATCATTTTGATTTGTACCGCTTTAGCGATCCTGAAGAATGGTTTGATAGCGGTTTTGATGAATATTTTACCGCTCCGCATTTGTGTTTCATTGAATGGGCCGAGAATGCACAGGGATTAATTCCATCACCAGACTGGAATATTGATATCAGCTATGGCGATAATGAACAACGGGAATTAGAAATAACTGCTTTAACAACAACTGGAAGATTATGTCTCGAGAAATTAATAACAGCCGGCGCCAATTAATTAAAATGGGGTTATTTTCGGGGATAACTTTATTGATTAGCCAAAAATCCCGTGGTGATGATATTATTGATAAAGTAGCCAATGACAGTACCAATCAAATAATTTCGGTACGAATTTGGCCATCAGATGTCTATACCCGCTTGACGATTGAAGCTGAGCAGGGTATAAAAGCCAAATTCTTTAACTTACCCAATCCGCAGCGATTTGTAATTGATATAATGAATTCCAATCTCAATGCGGTGCTAAAAAATTTAGGTAACAATCAGTTTACCAATGATCCAATCATTAGCGGTATTAAGGTTGGGCAATTTAATCCTACTACCGTGCGGATTGTAATTTATGCCAAACAGCCGGTGGTAGCACAAACCCAGACGGTGAATCCGGTGAGCTTGGGGAGTGTTAACTATAAATATCGCTACGTCTTTGATATGTATCCGGCTAATGGTAATAAAGCCGAAAGCCAGCCACAGCTAAATGACCAATTGCTGGCATTTCTCCAGCTGAATGCTGACCAGCAGGGAAGTAAAGCTTCGCCCGAATCAAACACTCTTGCCAATAATAGTGTGGCAACGCCACCGCCAACAACCTCACGAACTCAAGATTATCCGGTAATAACGGTTCCGGGTGGTACTACAGTAAAAACCAAGGGCAAATTATTGGTGATGATTGATCCCGGGCATGGTGGTGAAGATCCGGGCGCCATTGGTCCGCAAGGAACCAAAGAAAAGCATGTGGTTTTGGATATTGGTCATCGCTTGCGCGAACTAATTAATAATAGCGACACTCTACAGGCGCAGATGACCAGAACCCAGGATATTTTTATTCCGTTGGCAACCCGGGTGGCCATTGCACGCAAAGCTAAAGCCGATTTATTTGTTTCGGTGCATGCCGATGCCTTTACCTCGCCAGCCGCGCGGGGTTCGTCGGTGTTTGTTCTCTCTGAAAGCGGCGCCAGTAGTGCGTTTGCCAAATATATGGCAGTTTCGCAAAATAATTCCGATTTAATCGGCGGGATGTCATTTCAAACCAAAGATAGTTCAGTCAATAAAATTTTATTGGATATGACCCAAAGTTACACCATGCGTAAAAGCAGTCGGTTGGGGCAAATTATTTTGGCTGAATTAAAAGATATCAATAAATTACACAGCCAAAATATTGAACGAGCTGGATTTGCGGTACTAAAAGCGCCGGATATTCCATCGATTCTAGTGGAGTCAGCGTTTGTGTCCAATCCTACCGAAGAAGATCTTTTACGCACCGCTGAATTCCGCCAGAAAGTTGCGGAACAAATTTTTACCGGCCTGCAGACTTATGCCCGCCAAAATTATAAACTGGCATAGTATATACTCAACGTATTTCAATCGTGGACACGAAGGACACATAAAAAAATCTGAAGTTTACATGAAGTAGTAAAGTACCCGAGGAATATATTTTAAAATATAACAAAATCCAATATTGAAAGATAAAAAGTATATGACCAAAATCATTCTATTTAATAAGCCTTACGGGGTAATTTCGCAATTTTCACCCAATCCGCCCCATCCAACTTTAAAGGAATATATTGAGATTCCGGGAGTATACCCTGCCGGACGACTCGATACCGACAGTGAAGGATTAATGATATTAACCGATGATGGTGTGTTGCAAGCCAAGATCAGCGATCCTAAATTCAAAAAATATAAAACTTATTGGGTACAGGTAGAAGGAATAGCCAATCAAGAACAACTTGAGCAATTGCGTCAGGGGATTGATTTGGGCGACTTTAAAACGGTAACCGCATTGATTCAACACATTGAAGAACCTGCTGGCTTATGGGCTCGGACTCCACCGGTGCGCTTTCGTAAAACGGTGCCGACATCATGGCTTCAAATTTCAATTAACGAAGGAAAAAATCGTCAGGTTCGGCGAATGACGGCCAAGGTCGGATTGCCAACTTTACGTCTGGTTCGGGTCGCCATCGGTGGGATTTCATTAGCCGACTTAGCACCGGGTGAGTGGAAAGAAGTTGCGTATCTGGATTTTATTAAGCAATTTAACCATAAATAATGAATACTAAATTTATTCAGATAAATTAATTACACCAACCTCTGCTTTCAACTAAAGAGGTTAAAGAAAAATTGTGCTACAAGTATTACAGAGTAACCATGTTTTGCCTGTATAATATTGGCTGATTAAATAAAATAAAAACGAACTATACTAAATAAGAGGAAATTTATGGCAGGAGTCAAAAGCGGCGTTTCTCAAATTGGCTTGACCGCAGCAATGTTTTTAGTCATGAGTAATATGCTCGGTTCAGGGGTCTATATGCTCCCAGCATCACTTGCTGGTATCGGTGGTATTTCAATAATTGGCTGGGGAGTTGCTCTGATTGGGGTAATTGCATTAGCATTGGTTTTTGCCAAATTGGCAACATTACTCCCCAATGGTGCCGGACCATACGCATACGCGCGGGAAGCATTCGGTGATTTTGTCGGCTATCAAACTAATTTTGTCTATTCACTGGCAAATTGGATTGCTTTGGTTAGTATGCTGACTATTATTGTCGGCTACTTGGGGAATATTTTCCCAATTTTCACCGATCCGGTTATTAGCGTTTCAACCCAGATAATTATTATTTGGTTATTTACCTGGCTAAATATTCGTGGTGCCAAAGTGGTGGGAATTGTTCAATCCAGTGCTTTGGTACTGGCAATGTTTCCGTTGCTGTTTGTAGCATTATTCGGCTGGCATTGGTTTGATATGAAGGTGTTCATGGATGGTTGGAATGTTTCGCACCAGTCGCCATTAACAGCGGTTAATTCTTCATTTAATAATATCATGTGGGCATTTATCGGCGTTGAATCGGCTTGTGTTTCTGCCGCAGTAGTAAAAAATCCCGGGCGTAATATTCCGCTGGCAACCATCCTTGGTGTGTTGATTGCTGCTGTATTATATATTTGTACCTGCACCGTAATGATGGGAGTGGTTCCCAATAAAGTACTGGCGGCCTCAAGTGCTCCCTTTGCTGAAACTTTAGAAATTATGTTCCATTCTAAGTCTGCTGGAATTATCATGTCGATTATTGCAATTATTGACTGCTCCGGTGCAATGGCTGGTTGGACATTAGTTACCGGACATACCGCACGAGCAGCAGCCGAAGGTAAATTATTTCCGGCGGTGTTTGCCAAAACCAATACTCGTGGAGTACCGGCAGTTGGTTTGATTATTCTAGCCGTGGTAATGTGTATAGTGGTTGTGCTGACTGTTTCGCCAACGGCACAGGAACAATTTAATAAAATTATTACCATGTCAGTAATTTTATACCTGATCCCGTATATTTATTCAGCATTTGCGGTGATGGTGCTTGGTAGTGATAAAGTAGGGCATAAAACTTACTGGTTATACGTATTTTTGGGCGTGGTGGCGGCAGCATTCTGTATGTGGTCGATTTTAGGTTCAGATAAGCCATTGACCGTATGGGCGTTTTTGGTAATGATTGCCAGTACCTTATTTTTTGCTTTTAAAAAACCTAAGCGGCGTACAAGAAGATAACTCAGGTCTGATTTGTATTGAAATTTGTTAATTATTGAATTTTTAGAAGAAATGTTGGAAAAATATGATTGAATTAAGTGTAAAACAGCGGCAGTTTTTAAAAGGTTTGGCTCATGATCTTGAGCCGGTAGTAATGATTGGCAATAATGGCTTAACGCCGGCGGTGTTGCGTGAAGTTGAGGTTAGTCTCACTGCGCATGAACTGATTAAAATTCGCGTGCTTGGCGATGATCGCGAGCTTAGAAAGTCAATGGTTGAACAATTGTGTGAACAATCTAATGCTGGGTTTGTACAGCATATTGGAAAATTAATCGTACTTTATCGGCCAAGTAAAAAAGCAAAAATAAATTTGCCGAATATTTAAAGGTAGAAAACCATGGCGCAATATCGGGTTGCAGTATTAGGGTGTGGAGCAATTTTTAATCGCCATTTGGCGGCGTTGCGTGCCAACCCTGACACTTATCAGTTTGTTGGCTATTTTGACCCTGACCCAAGGGTTCAAGAAAAATGGGCAGTTGAACTTGCTCAACAAAAGTGTTATTCAAATGAAGATGATGTTTATAATGATGCGAGTGTCAATTTTGTAGCGATTTTGACACCAAGTAATTTACATTATATGCAGGCTACTAAGGCAATTAAGAGTGGTAAAAATGTCTTACTGGAAAAGCCGGCTAGTTTTAAACCGCAACAATTGGATGAATTGCAGCAATTGGCACAACAATATGGTGTAGCGGTATTTTGCGTATTGCAGGTGCGCTTAAATCAGTCAATTGCAATTGCCAAAGAAATTTTGCAGCAACAATTGCTTGGAACAATTCGTGGTGCCGCACTGGTACAGCGCTGGCAGCGTCCGCTTAATTATTTTGATGGTTGGCGGGAAACTTATGCTGGCTGTGGTGGTATTCTTAATGAGTTCGGTATCCATTATCTAGACATTATGCAGTATTTATTAGGTGTTCCGACACCAGTAGCTGCTCAGTTCTTTAAGGCAAAATTTGTAAATGCCGAAGTTGCCGATAGCGCTTATGCTTTACTTGATTACGGAACTTTTGGCGCGACGATGGAAATTTCATTAGCTGCCGAGCCACGCAATATTGCCTTATCGCTAACAATTATGGGTAGTGAAGGTTATATTAAACTGGGTGGAAAATCGTTGGATCAAATCGTGGAACACGGTTTTTTAACCACTACGACAGAGGATAAATATCAGCAAATTTGTCAACAGATTTTAGGCTACCAAATTACCAATCAAGTTGAAATTGGTGCTTGTCCACATCATCCGGAACTGTATAAACAGCTGATTTTGAATCCAGAACGGTTTAATTTAAGTGTTACCAATGATGTAATAAAACTGGTTCACCAGATTAATTCTTTGGATAAATGAGCTAAAATATGCGGTCAGTGCTAATTCGGATAATCGCTGTCGTATTGTTGCTGGTTTTCACTGGTCTTCTTTACCATCGTTATTACCGGCAAAATTTGCTTACGGCAAATTTCATTGTTAATTCGCCGCATCATCAAATATCTATAAATACTAAGCCGATATTTGAATCGGACATTATACCGCAACCACAATTCTTGCCGGCGGCGCATAGTTCCTCATTTACCATGCTTGAAAATGGTGACTTGTTGGCATTCTGGTTTGCCGGCACTAAAGAGGGGAATCCCGACGTAAAAATCTGGCATTCTTTATATCATAATGAATCCTGGTCGATGGCGACTTCGATGCTCGATCCACAAATGATAGCCAAAGCCAACCACCGCTATGTGGTTAAGGTCGGCAATCCGGTGGTTTATCGGGCACTTAATGGCACCTTGCATCTTTTCGTGGTTTCAGTCAGCATTGGTGGTTGGTCGGGTAGTACTTTAAACCATTTAGTTTCTTTTAATGACGGCAAAACCTGGAGTGAACCGGAACGGGTGGTGATTAGTCCGTTTTTTAATATTAGTACTTTGGTGCGTACCAATGCGGTAACTTTGAGCGATGGCAGTTTTTATTTACCGGTTTATCATGAATTTATCCGTAAATATCCAGAATTACTCCTCTTTAATGCACAAGGACGATTTGTAGAACAAATTCGCATTACCAGCAAAAATCGGATGTTACAACCCAGTGTCGTACCGATTTCAGAAACTACTGCGTGGGCATTTTTTCGTAATAGCGAGCAAATTAGCGGTGAGCGCAAGCTTTTTGCAGCACAAACCGTTAATAGCGGGCGTAGCTGGCAAAAACCAGTAGCAACCAGTTTAACCAACCCAGATTCTTCGATTGAGGCAATAAATCTTGGCAATGGGCAATTATTGATGGTTTATAACCCACATAACCGAGAGCAATTATGGTTGGCTACTTCCAAAGATGGATTAAATTGGCAACCGGTTTATTGTCTTGAGAATAAATCTGGCGATGAATTTTCCTATCCGTCAATGCATGTCGATGGTGATTTTATTGATATTTTATACACTAATAATCGTAAAAATATCAAACATGTTCGTTTCAATCGGGCATGGCTGGAAAAAGAGGTACTAATTCATGCTCGGGATTGAAATTATTCAGCAATTTATTCTGACTTTGGCTTCCGCTTTATTGTTGGTATGGCTTAGTCGAGTTCCCAAATATTCGCTATTTTTTAGTAGTATCTTGTTTTTATTGCTACTGTTGGGGGTGAATCTTATTCCGCTATTGCGCGGTAGTTCGCTGGTCGAGATTTTGCGGGGGGTAATCGGCGATGTTAGTACTGCCAGTGGTGCATTGCTATTGCTGATTATTGCTAAACAATTTGATTTTAATGAACAACGCCGCCCGGTGCTATTGGCGTGGGAAAAATGGTGGTTGATTGCCACCGGTTGTGGACTATATTTATCCACGTTTGGTTTTATCGGTTTTGATATTTACCATTTGGGATATTTGTCGTTGAATATGTTGATCGCATTTTCTGGGATAACGCTCATTTTAATTATGTTTAATCGTCCGCTGGGTTATGTCTGGCTCCTGGCAATCATCAGTTACTATTTCCGTATGCAACATTCCAATAATTTATGGGATTATTTTTATGACCCATTATTATGGTTGGCTTTAATTGTTTGTGAATTATTGCAGCTTGTGTATTTTTTCCGTGCTAAAAAACCAGCTGACGATTTGATTGTTCTGTAATATCTAATATCTTCGCGCATACCATTTCAGTAATAATTTCTGATAATCTAAATCGGTAGTTATTGTGTTCACTTATTATTCAATTTCAGTAAATTTCTATAACGCATTTTAAAATTATGGATTTGCATGTCATTTACTTTTTTATATTATATAATTCACTATTATTGTTATAATAGTGAATTATATATTCAGATGATTTTTTACTCAAAATAAGCTTAAAACACGCAAATAATATAGCAATAATTACAAACATGATATAATCCACCCATGTTAAATATGAAGACTAAGAAATTGTGATACCTAAAAAGTTTAGCTCAAGATTTTCCTTGCTGATGTTATTTAGTTTGCTCGTTACTGGCACAAGCTATTATACATTTGCCGCAACAACAACTAATTCTAATAATAGCGATGAAATAACCATTCAGGATAACACTCCACAATCTGAAAGCACTACTCAATCAAATCTCGCTGATCAAGTAAAAATTAGCTTAAACGGCAGTTTTTTTAATCTCACCCAACAAAAACAACTTGTCGATATTCAACAACAAGCTATTTCGCCAGTGGAATTTCATACTAGTTTTTGGCGTTATATTAAGCGCTACAATCAGTTATTGCTTCAATCCAATCGCAGTTCGATGAAATTAACCGATGGCGTTAAAACCTCACCATTAAATACCCAAAATGCTCAAGTAGTATTTACACTACCAAACCTTGAAAAATCATATTTGGTCTTGAATTATCAGGCTCAATCGTTGGTATTAAATAATATTATTTTAATACTGCCGCTTAGTCAGGATAAATCAACTCAACCGCCGCAATCTCTTGAAAGTTATCGAACGATATCACAAACCGCAATTATGGCGTTATCCCGTGGAATAGCAAAAGAATCAGCTGATGTAATCACCAAAGACCTTTGGCATAATGAAGCTCTCTATCAGCGTTTCAATGGCAAATATCGCTGGCTAAATACAAGTTGTAACTATAATGCAACGCTACAAAATCGGGTCTGTATATTCTATAAGAAAAATTAATCATGTCATGGTTCTGGTATGCCCTTGGTGCGGCAATTTTATGGGGACTTAGTTACACTATCAATCAGGTAACCCTGCAACATTTTGATGAAGTTGAACTACTATTTTTTGAATCACTGGTAGTATTTTTAATTATTGGCGGCTACTTCATGTTCCGCGGTAATTTTGCAGAATTCGCCCACAAGCTGACCAACCCAAAACAATTTACCCTAATTCTCTGTAGCGGTTTAATTTATGTGCTTGCCAGTTGGCTAATTCTAAAAAGCATCTCCGCGAGCAATGCCGGATTGGCGGCAATCATTGAATCCTGTTATCCAATTTTTACCGTCATTTTTGCATTCATTTTTTTTGGTCAACTACAGCTTAATTTGATGTCGGGAATTGGCTTTTGTTTAATTTTAGCCGGAATTGTGATTGTTAAATTCTACGGGCATTAACAATTTCTTTATAACACCCGATTTCGCGATTTATGGAATATCGACCCCGACTGCGGCCACCCAAACTTGATACCATTCATCACGGCTTAAAGTAATGTCTTGGCTCGCCATCGCACTGACTATGCGTTCTATTTTACCACTACCCAATAAAATTTGGAATTTGGCCGGATGTCTTAGCAACCACGCAAAGGCGATCTGTTCCGCGGTACAACTATGGTTTGCGCCAATTTTTGTAAGCACTTTAAACACCGGTTCATCATGATTAAATAACCTTCCCCCAGCCAGTGGCGACCAAATTTGTGGACGAATTTTATTTTTATATAAATAATCAATATTTCCATTAGTAAAATGTTGATGCTGCATGACCGAGGCTTCAATTTGGTTGGTTTGCAGTGGAAAATCAAGATATGCCTGCAGCAATTCAAATTGTGCCGGCAAAAAATTAGAAACTCCAAAATTTAACACCTTTCCGGCACTGGCTAAAGAACTAAACGCCAGCGCAACTTCCTCCGGGTTCATCAACCAATCCGGACGATGAATCAATAATAAATCCAGATGGTCTGTTGCCAGATTCGTCAGCGAACGTTCTACCGCAGCTATAATATGTTTGAAATCGGTATCATAAATATGGGTTTGCCCCGGGAATTTAACTGATGGTAATTTTATTCCGCATTTGCTGGTCAAAAAAATCTTGTCACGGATTTCCGGTTGTAGTTTTAAAGCCTGTCCAAATAATTGCTCACAGCTATAATCACCGTAAATATCAGCATGATCAAAATGCGTAATATTTAGGTCAAGCAATTGGTGAATAAAATCAAGAAGTTGCTTGTCACTATAACCCCAAGAGTTTAACCGCCAACAGCCGTGGATAAATGTATCGTTGCGATTGATCACAATTTTATTCCTTAAAATATTTTTTTACTACGAACTTGATTTAGCTGCTCAATAATTTAGCCGCATTAAAAATAGTTACCAATTAGTTTAACGGCTCATCCATATGAACCTCTGTAACTACCGGAATCTGAAGCCAAGTAGTTAACAACTAGTTTACAAAATAATCAAAATAACTATCTGGAAGCGGTGAATTTAGGCGTAAAACAAATTTAATTACCGCTTTGCCATTCAAATTATCTGGTGCATAATCGGCAATTCCAGCATTTCCCAGATAATAATGCTCACTCCCCTCATTATCACTTTTTTTCAAAAAAATCATTAACGTTAAATTATTCTGGCGATAATCAATTATGCGCTGAATTTCATTAGGAATTGATTTTTGATATGGGCGCGAGTACCATATAATATCCTGCGAATTAATAAAGATATTAGCATAATTAGCGTTAAAACACTGGGCATTTATTTTCTCGTAACAGATAAAAATTGGGACATAATTACCAATTATTCGATAACCATAGATGGCGGTTTCCACTGAAAGATTGACATTTAATAGCCGTGCTACTTCTTTACGCGAATAACGATTAAATGGCACAAAATCATTGAACTTAACTGCTGATTTATAATCTTCAAAATAAGAAAGAGCCAATTCCAAGGTATCAATTATCAGCATTCTGAAATAATCATCCGCCAAATAATGTTTAAATTCCTCATCCAATTTAATTACATCCGAACTAGTCGCCACTAAGTGCAGAGAATATTTTTTGGATAGTGCCGCACTGGTTTCAAGAGTCAAAATATTCCTGATTGCCGATCTTTTTTCGGCAGTTACTGTAACTTGATAGCATTTTGCCAAATTGGCATAAATTAGATTTTCATCAGTATTTCCATTTATCAGATTGAGTAACAGATAGACTTCATCAGGTCGTGCAGCAAATAATAGCTCCTGTGAGATATAATCCAAATAAAGCCCTTGACGAATGGTTAATATTTGTTGGTTATCGGCATTGGCTTTTAATAATTCATGGTAATTACTGTAGAGAATTTTGCTGGACTTATTGTTATATTTAAAGATAATTTTAGGATCGATCGAATTATAATTTTTAAAATCCAGCAATGTGGGAATCCGGTTAATCTTCTGTTTGAGCGTCTGATAGCTGGTATTAACAAATTTTTTACTGATTTGCAGTTGATTAATTGACGCAAAAATCCGTTCCCGAATAATCCGGTAAAAGGAAATTGTCGCATTGGTAGGAATAAAGCTATTGGCCTCACAGACAAAAGAACGCAATTCTTCGCGATCATAAGAGTTACTCCCCGATAATGCTACGGCAATTAAAAAACTACTCTGATAATTACCAATAAAATCCAAGATGACACAATAATCTTTAGCGGCGCATTTTCGTAATCCACGTCCAATTTGTTGGGTAAAGATAATTGCCGATTGGGTCGGACGAAGTAAAACGATTTGATTGACACCAGGAATATCAATGCCTTCATTAAAAATGTCAACACTGAAAATATAATCAAGATAATTTTGCGGCTGATTAGTGCTAGTGAGATAATTATTTTCCAGCAACTTTATCGCCTGCTCTCGAGTCTGTTCACTATCGGTACCACTTAGTGCAATGGTTTTATAACCGTTAAGATTAAATAATCGTGATAATTCCCGCGCTTCCTCAATTCGAGCGGTAAAAATCAATCCACGAACCTTGTCTTGCCCGCCATGTCCATAAAATTTAAGATTGCTAATAATATGCTCAACCCGGGCCGAATAATCAATGCGGTTAAAATCACTATAATCGCTAAGATATTCCCCTGCCACCTGAAGTTCAGCAATTCCGAAATAATGAAATGGACAGACCAAATTTAATTCCAGCGCCTCATTGAGGCGGATTTCATAAGCGAGATTATTGTCAAATAGGCGATAAATATCAAAATCATCACTGCGTTCCGGGGTTGCCGTCATTCCCAATAAAAATTTGGGTTTAAAGTGCGCTAATATTTTTTGGTAACTGGGTGCGCCGGCGCGATGAACTTCATCAATAATGATATAATCAAACTGAGTTGCTGCAAAATTATACAAGTTTTCGGCTTTTGCCAGTGACTGAACCGAGGCAAAAATAAAATCATTATTAAGATTGCGGGTTGTCCCGGTAAATTTGCCGATATTTTGCTTGGGAAATATTTTACGATAGCTGCTAATTGCCGCATTAAGAATGTTCTCGCGGTGAACAATAAAGAGCAGGGTCTTGGCAGTACTGGCTTTAACCTCAAAGGCACTCAAGATAGTTTTACCGCTGCCGGTTGCCGAAATAATTAACGCCTTAGTATTCCCCTGCTGTCGTAACTGCGATAAGCTTGCCAATGCCTTAATCTGCATTGAATTGGGTTCTAGTAGCAGTGATTCAGGCGGTGTCGTTACGTATTTTATTTGTGCACGCACGAATTGGTGTTTATATTCAGTAAGCCTGGCTGCCGAAAGCGGTTCTGACTGTTCCATTATCAGACTAAATAATTCCTGTATCTGTTGCGGGATCATTTCATTGTATTGATATTCGGAATAAAGATTGGCTTCGACATTTTTGCGCAAAGCATTATTGGTTAAATTTGAGCTGCCGATAATAAAAGAGCATTTACCACTATGGGTTTTTACCCAATATAATTTGGGATGAAAGCCGACATTTTTTGAAATTCGTAATTCGAGATTTTTAAGTCCGAATAAAAATTCCAGCACCCGTGGATTATTAAAATCATTCATAAATCCGGTAATAATGACCACCCTAACCCGATTACTTAGTAATTCTTTTAACTCATTAAGGATCAGATATAAACCCTCCATTGTAATAAACGCCGACATAATTACAACTTCGCTGAGGTGTTCCTTTTTCAATAATGCGGATAGTTTGGAATAGACAAATCTTTTTTGTGAGGGGATATTGGTTAATAATTCCAGATGATTCATTCCGTGGGATAATTTTCTAAAATAATTTATACACAAGACTATTTTGGGATAATGAATTATGCAAATTTGCTACTGCTCTTTTAAATATACCCATGATAGAATACTTCACTTTCATGATATTAGCTCCGGCAAAGCGGGCAGTTAAACTGCCTGTCAGCCGATTCTAGGGGAAATTTAGCAGAAACAAGCATTAAAATTGGGGAATTAAAAATGCCAACATAAGCCGGAATTTATTTCGGCTTTTCTGCTATTAATCTTAATTTATTTCTGGTGCTTCTAAAATAATTCCATGCGGGAAACCGCGATAAATAATCTGATAGTGGCGGTAAATATACGCCAAATACCCCTGCTGCCCGTTCCCCAAGCGTTTGGCAAAATCCTGCCACGAATCATTTTCCGGATTACTCCATCCCGCTTCGGCAATGCCGGTCATTTTCGGCATTAACATATACCAGTAATGGGCATTACCAGGAACTAACTCACTCCATAATGCACCTTCAACACCCAATAAATTGGGATATTTCTTCAGCGCTATAAGCTGGTGTCCGACGCTATAAGTGCTCCAGGTATCTACCCGTGGCGCCGACCAATATAATCCCGGTTCGAAGAATTCTCGGCTATAACGCATGTCCAAATAAGTATAATCAGCGAAATCGGCAACTAACGGATAACCGCGCTCAAGTAGATTTCGTGCCTGCTGTAATCCGGAAACACCGCGGGGATTATTCACCGGCATCCATTCCCAAATGTGCCCGCTGCGCTTAGCCGGCAATGCATAGTCAGAAATTATTCCATCATCTTGTTGCACCAACTGCTGCCAACCGGAAATAACCAACCGTGGATTCTGCGCTGCGAATTTAGCAAAAAACTGGTGATTAAGTTCCGCACCGGATTGCTGGTGTGGATAGGCATTCGCCGGTACTTCATCACCAGAAAGGCTCAATTCATTATCAATGGCATAAATGGTAGTTTGCTGGCTAAACAATTGCCCAAGTTCATGAGTAATGCCATTTAGCAAGCGGGTAAATTGACTGTTGTTAGTGTATTTATAAATCGGTAACACATTATCAGTATAGCCTTGAACGCTCAAGAAATCCGTTGGCTGGGCAAAATCATACAAAATATCCGGGTAAGCCTTTTTCAGTGCCCGCGCATGTCCCGGCATTTCAATTTCAGGAATAATCGTGATACTCCGCGCATTGGCATATTTGATTAAAGCGCGGATTTGCGCTTGCGAATAGTGACCGTGATAATTAGTCGCCGCAGTAGCATAGCTTTCATGATCCCAATTACTAATATCAAAATTACCATCAATTAGATTGGACGGACCAATTTGATGCCCTTGGAAACGCTTTGCCGAAATTTTAGTTAATTGCGGATAGTTAGCCAGTTCAACCCGCCAGCCCTCATCATCCGCCAAATGCAGATGCAGGGTATTTAGTTTTTGGTTAGCCATTACATCCAATAGTTTTTCAAGCTGAGCGACACTAAAAAAATGTCGCACGCTATCAAGCATTATTCCCCGATAACGATACTCAGGATAATCAATAATGGTTTGCGCTGGTATCGCTTGCGGATAATAATCAATTAATTGCGACAAGCTTTGACGGGCATAAAATTCGCCGGTGCTATTGAACGCATAAATTAGCGGCTGGCTGCTTTCTAATTTCAATACATAGCCTTCCGGATTATGCTGAAGCCCTCGGCAAACGTCTGCCGCATCTTGGCAATTAATGAACTGCGGAAATAGCAGCTTACTTTTTAAAACATATTGCCCCGCTAATAGCGTAATTTGCTGTGGTCGTGGAATTATCGGTGTATCGACCAATGTCGTAGTTGCTTTGCCGGTCAGCCACCGTATTTTAATAAGTTGTGTTTCAGCTGATTCAACGGCAGCCTGATTATAACCATTGATTTGGTAATTTTCAACGGCCAATGGCATAATTTTATTTGTCGTTGACATCAGGAAAAAGCTTTGCGGCATCATTGAAATATTTTGTGGTGGATAAGTCAACCCACTGATAGTAATCAGGTAATTGCCATTGCTAATTAGCGGAAAATTGCTCGCAGGCTTTAGAAGAATAGTATGACCACTAGTCAAATCGGGTAAATTTACCTCGGCAACCGAGGTTAGCGGTGGCTGCGAATTTATCACCAAGCTGGAACAATTGGTAGGTGAGTTTTCATTGCAAATAGTCATTTGTGGTTTCAATGCTGGATTTTGCAATACTTTTAACATAAAAAAGCCAATTTGCCAATTATCATTATGAAAGCCATTGGTGGTAAATCGAATTTGCAGTGAGTAGCGCTTATTGTTCTCGGGAATTAAGCTAACGCGATTGATTAGCGCCGCATTCAGCGTGGTTGATTCAATTTTTGTGCTACTTGTACTTAACGCGTGAGTGAATGGAATAATTATCAGTAAAATTACTGCCCATATGCATTTATGTGAATTAATTTTCATATACCCAATCCCTCCCGGTTACTAATTTATCACTTAATATGTTCGACTATTCCAGCTCTATAATTAATTACACATACATCAAAACAAATAACGGTAGAACTTTCTACCGTTATTATATCTGACGTTAAACTATTTTAATCATGGTTTCTTGAGGTGCAAATAAAATTTATGTCCCAGATAGATTAAGGCAAACAATATCACCGAAGAATAGATCATAATAAAATCTAAAAATCCATAATGTTGTCCGAGTGTTACGAATTGAGCCACAATGATAAACAATATTACCACCATAGAAATAATTTGTGCCCACGGATAGAATTTTGCCCGATATTTAAGGATTTTTTCACCACCCAGCGCCGGTAAATATTTACGTCTAAATTCAAAATGGCTGAAAGCAATCCCAAACCACGCCA
>CAZATM010000107.1:0-7876 GCA_964488065.1 uncultured Neisseria sp. | reverse complement strand
GCAAATTATTGGAGTGGTCAATCCAGACTATAACCCGTTGGACTATATCAAACTTCACCACAAAAACACCGGTGAAGAATTTGTATTAGATTTAACAAAAACTCAATTGAACACGAGTCATAATGTTCATACTATTCAGATTGGGTTAAGTGCAGATTGTATTTTTGGTGCCTATGAGTCATTGGTTAAAGATGAATTACGCATCGGCACACTGCTACAAGTTTTGCCGGATTGGTATGCTTTTGAATTAGACTATTATTTGGTTACCAAAAAGAAAGTCTCACCAGAAACGCAACTATTTGTTGATTTTATTTATGATTGTATGCGTAACACACCCTATGACTAATAATTTATCTTTTAGTCTGGTTCTATTCGATGCGAATATAATGTATTTAGCTATTGTAATATCTTGATAATTATAGTTGTCTGAATAGCCGTTATAATTTGTATTTAGTTGCTTTTTTTCTGATATAATTATAGTTTACGCAATAAAAATACATAAAAAGGATATCAATAAATGTGTGGAATTAGTGTACGCCCAAGCAAGTATGGTACCGAAAGTGCCATCTCCTACCGCGGTCCGGATATTACCAAAATCAAGGAAGTGGAAAATTATACTTTTATGTTTCATCGGCTGTCAATCATGGATACCTCGCACGCCGGGGATCAGCCGTTTGAAGATAATCGCTGGGTAATGATTTGTAATGGGGAAATTTTTAATTACAAACAATTGAAAGAAAAATATACCGATTATCCGTATATTTCGCATTCTGATTGCGAAACGATTATTCCTTTGATTGAAAATCATCGCTTGGTAGAAGCCTGTAATATTCTGGATGGTGAATTTGCTTTTGTCGCTTATGACAAACGTCATCACCGGATTATTGCTGCGCGCGATCCGATGGGGATTCGTCCGTTATTTTACGGCTATACCAAAGAACAGGAAATCGCGTTTGCTTCTGAAATGAAAGATTTGATTGCCTTTTGTGAGAAAGTTTATCCATTCCCACCGGGGCATTATTTTAATGGCGAAGAATTTAAGCCATTCAATGAATTATATGTATTACCGGGTGGTAAACAATATAAAATGGATAAAATTTTAATCAATATCCGTAATATTCTGATTGCCAGCGTGGTTAAACGCTTGGATGCCGATGTGCCGGTTGGCTACTTATTAAGTGGTGGTTTGGATTCGAGCTTGGTGTGTGCTATCGCCCAACGGCATACCACTAAACCGATTACAACTTTTGCGATTGGTTTGGATTACAATCCGATTGATTTGAAATATGCCAAACAGGTTGCCGATTATCTGGGAACCGATCATCACGAAGTGATTTTTACCCGTGAAGATATCAAAAATATTCTCCGCACCATTATTTGGCATACCGAAACTTGGGATGTTACTACCATTCGTGCCAGTACCCCGATGTTCCTATTGTGCAAATATATTCGTGAGAAAACCGACATTCGGGTGGTATTAAGTGGTGAAGTCAGCGATGAGTTATTTGGCTATAAATATACCGATTATGCGCCAACCGCAGTAGCTTTCCAAAAAGAAGCGCAAAAACGGATTAAAGAATTGTATATGTACGATGTATTGCGTGCCGATCGTTCGATTGCCGGTAACAGCCTTGAAGCGCGGGTGCCGTTCTCGGACAAACATTTCGTTGAATACGTAATGGAAATTGAGCCGGAATTGAAATTGAATACCTATGGTGCCGGTAAATATTTGTTACGCAAAGCGTTTGACGGCAGTGGTTTATTGCCGGATGAGATTTTATGGCGTGATAAAGCCGCCTTTTCGGATGCAGTTGGTCATGGTATGGTTGATTGCTTGATAGAAATGGCTGAAGAACTTTATAGCGATGAAGAATTTGTCGCTAAAGTTGCCGGCTATACTGAAAATCCGCCATTAACCAAAGAGGGCTTGATGTATCGCGAAATCTTCCGCGAGTTTTTCCCGAATCAGGATCATGTGATTTGCGGCTACTGGCTGCCCAATCGTGAATGGCCGAATTGTGACTTGGTTGATCCAAGCGCCCGCCATTTACCAAATTATGGTGCCAGCGGCGAATAATAATTTAATCGAGCTACTCTTTTTAGAGTAGCTTTAGCTTTGTGGAGTTTGAAAATAATAATTAGCGATCGGGGAACAAGGAAGTGGAAGATGAAGAAATAGAGAAATATTTATGGCAGAACATTATTCCCAATTTTTGGCCATTATTGGAACGGAATATTTATTCAGTTATCTTTAACCGCCGTCATGAATTTGTGATTTGTACCAATTTATCTGCAGCATCAGTTGGTTTTGATTGCTGGCAGGATGCCCGAGGTTTATCCATTAAAGATCATGCTGATGGCGCAGCGGTTCGTAAAGTTTTTGGTGCGGCATATACTCCAGAATTTGCCAAATCAATTCACCGCTACGCCGAGACAGTGTGCAAGTTACAGGATCAGGTTTTTAGTTCCGGCAGAGTCGTAAGTTTTATGGATTTAATGCCTTATCGCGGTAAATTTTTATCTTATTTGATAACCTATACTCCAATTTTTCATCCCTCGGGGGCAGTCATTGCTATTCAGAGCGTTGCCGTAGAATCCCATTTCTTTAGTCCTCAGGAATTTTTGTTGCAGGCTTTGGATGAAGATGAAATTAATCTGGAAGATCAAAAACCTGAGTTAACTCAGCGCGAGCAGGAAATAATGTTTTTGCTGGCAAATGGGGTTACCCAAGAACAAATGGCGCAAATTTTAAATATCCGCCGCAGTACTATTGCCAATATCATTGCCAAGCAGTTGTGTGTAAAATTTGGGAGAGCGGGTTCCAATACCAAAGATCTGATGAAGATAGCTCTACAGTGTGATTTTCACCAAAAAATTCCACGGTCTTTATATCGTCCGTACATCATTGTGCTTAACAAAAATCCTGTATAGATTCAATGGTAAAAAAGATGCAGCAATCTGCCGCATCATCTGAATAACTTCAACGATCAATAAAAATTGTTTCAACCACCTACTTGTTGTACGCAATACAATCTAGCAAGATTGTTACATGCCTGTCTACCCGAATAAAACCACGTGCTAGTTTGAGAGTTTAGATAGCCGTTATCACCATAATCTTCTAATAAACTACTAGTCCAACCACCACAATCGAATGTTCCATTGCCATTAGTCCAGACATAGCCAGTGCTGATACTAATGCCATTTTCGTTATACTGGATCGGAGTAAGTATGTTGGTTCGCCCAACTAAATTACCTCCATCAGCGGTGGCGATTACGTTCTCACTCGCTGAGGTGTCGTAGTAGGTTGTTCCATTGTTAGTCGCAACATTACCATACAGTAATGCTTTCCAGTTTGCTGCCAATGTGCTGGTTACGCTCCCAGCTGCCGCTCGAGTAGCGCATAATTTGTTTGCTCCATCAAATCCATCTGTTCCACCACCGGCAGTTTTCAAATCGCCGTTATAGGTCGTTGAAGTTACAAAGATATGTAATTTTGGCGTTGCTGGTGCGATGGCGAAAGTTATGGTTGCTGGGGCTGGAGCCGTATTTGGTGTGGTAGTGTTACTCAGGGTTACTGTTTGAGCACTAGCCGTTGCAGCAGTTCCTGATGCCGTTGCGATGATGTCGCAGGTATTACTTGCACTACTAACCTGACACGTACCGCTATTACTAAATGTAATATCACTATTGGTTGTTGTCGCCTGAATTGTTTGCGCTGGAACATTATAGCCGCCGGTTAGAGTTGCCGTGACCGTAAAGCTTCCGCCCGGTGCCACACTGATGCTGCCGACCGGATTGGTGGTAATCGCAATGCTCGCGGGAGTATAAACATTAACATTGGCTTCACCGCTTTGTTGCTGAGTTTGTCCATTTGGATTAGCTTGATCATTCCAGTACAAGGTTAAACCGGAGATTTCAAGATTATCTGCTCCCGTGGTAGCAGTGCTGGACATAGTGAAAGTCACTGTACAGCTGCCATTAATAGCTGCAAGCGTGATTTTGTTAGCCACAGTTCCGCAACCATCTCCGACTATCCAGCCAGTGGCGCTACCACCAATGTAGAAATCGGTTGCTGGAACTGATCCTGTATTAGAATAAGTAATGCTAATAATTCCCGCCGCGGCATTCTGCTCTATCTGATATGGATTACCGGGACTTCCATCCCCGCCAGCGAAGCCGACCGCCGCTCCATTGCTTATTCCAATATTAGCACCTTGAGCAGCCACCACTTGACCGTTCAATACACTGCTGACAGTTTGAGTGCCGCCATTGGTATATGGCGTATAGCTGACATCCAGATTAGCTGTTTTGCTGCCAGGAAGAACGCTACTGGCAACAGTACCAAACTGAGTAGTAATGGTACAGCTATTACTACTGGACAGGAGGGAAGTACAGGTTCCACCGGCAATGGTACTAAACAGGGTGTTATCGGTTCCGCTAATGCTAAAACCTAGGTTAGTTGCCGTTTCATCACCGCTATTGGTGACTGTAACGGTTTGTTGATTATAGCCGACATTATTATTCAACACATTAGCAAAAGTTACTGGATTGGGAGTTAGCGTCAAGTTAGCTGTTGATTGGGTAACTCGATAATTAACCGCTGCGGTTATCGGGTTTGGAGCCGCAGTTCCGCTATTATAATCATACGCAATAGAGATATTAGCAATGGCTTGTGAAGTTGCAGTAGTATTAGTATATGTAACCGTTACATCACAACTACTACCATTGGTGGTCAAACTATTACCGATGGTTGCCGGGCTGGTACCTTGAAGAATAGTACAGCTATTGCTGATCCCGGCACTAATCGTAAAATTAGCCGGTAAGGTTAATACAAAGTTATTCTCAGTAGTATTACCAGAATTGGTTAAAGTTAATTGGCGACTGACTGTTCCGATAGCAGTGGTGGTATCAAAGTTATCATTAGGAGATAGCACCGCAGTTAAGCCGGCAGTTGGAGCCGGAGGGATTGGCGCACTGGTTGGACTTGGGGATGGACTCGGATTAGGATTTGGCTGCGGGCTAATATTTTGTTCGACTACCGCAGCAGTTTTTACTTCTTCCTTACCATTGTTATAACTCAGAGTTGCTGAACCGCTGGTTGCTGATGATGCCGAGTTTTTGAGCTTGAGTGTCGCGGTAGTAGTTCCAGTACTAGCTAAACTAGTGGGATTAAAAACTACTTCAATATTCGGATTGCTGGCAGCAAAGCTCTGCAATTGTGCCGTGGCATCACCGTTATTAACCAAAGTAATAATTTGTTCCGGATTGGCTGCAGTCAAATAAACTGCTCCCGGTAACATATCGGCAATACCAACTCCGCTGGTAGTATTTAAAGTATTACCGGCAGTAGCAGTAGAAACTACCGTTGCACTGCCATCGGTTGCAATTTGACGGGTTTGGACTTTAATGGTTTGGCTGCTGCCGCTAGCGGGTGAAACCGGTAACAATACGCTAAATGTAGAACCCTGAGCACTGCTGACATTACCGCTAATTAATTGTTGATTCGGTAGAATATTGCCATTACCATCAACTAGAACTATATTATTGAAGCTACCGGCTTTATCTGAAGCCACTATTCCACTAACCAGAATATAAGGTACTCCGGCAATTACGGTATGATAATAACTAACCGTAATCCCATCAGCACCAGCTATGCTATTGTAATAAGCCTGTTCAATCCCGACCGGTAAAGTTGCAGTGCTTGCCGATTGTGAAGATTTGAAAAGTTTAGCCAGCGTTGAACTATCGTTATTGGCAGTTATAGCGAGGCTTCCGGCTACGGAACCGGCTGCTATGTTTAATTTGATATTACATTGTTGATGAGCACCGATTTCGCTACAGTTGGCAGCACTAGCTTGATCTAGTGCTGCATTATTACCGCTACCGATCGGATTAACTAAATTGTAGTGCAGGTTCTTTACTGCGGTGGCAGTAGGATTGATTACGGTTATATAGCCGCTACTGACGGCAGCAGTTTTACTATAGATTATTTTGGGTGCAATTATTTGCAATGCGCCAGCATCGCCATTATTGCCGCCACTGTTATTATTAGTGCTGGAGCTCCCACCGCTGCTACACCCAACTATGGTTATAACCGATATTGGCATTAGCCATTTCATAAGATTGCTAACTCTCAAAATTATTCTCCTAGCAAAAGATATATTAAAGCGATTAGCTCGGAGTATAACATTACTTTTATTATTGCTAAGTAGATGGTTTTGTCTACTTTGTTGTAAATTTACGACAGTTGGTAGATAAGTTTAAAACTTGAAAACTATTCATTCACCTTTGTTTACACCAACGAAAAACAATATATGACAGACTATAAATGGATGCTCGTGTCGGTTGAGTTATAGGTGTTGATAGCTCATGATGAATGGTGTTAGATGAGTATATATTTCTACCAATGTAGTTATTTATCGCTATTATAAGAATATAAATCTGGCTAATTTAGTGGTGGGATGAAGTTTGATTTTGATCAACTTATGGGTATTAAGTCAGATTGTTATATTATAAAGTTCCATTTGATGAATATGTAGTTAATTTATGTTGCATTGTTATTAATCGATATTCTGTGAGAGATTATCGCACAAAGATGTTAAAATATGCTTGTAATATAAGAAGATAAGTTGAAATAATGAGGTGGTGAAAATATGCTGGATAATGAAACCAAAGATCGCTATTTACAGGAAGTGGTAATTCCTAATTTTATGGTGCTGGTGCGACAGCGGGTCTATTCGGTGATCTTTGATTACAAATTTGAAATGATTATTTGTACCAATCTATCGGCGGAATCTATTGGACGCGGGGATTGGCAGGATGTTGCCAATATTTCTTTTAAAGACCATGCCAATGAAGAACGGGCACGTGGCTTTTTTAAAGAACACTATACCGCAGAAAAAGCTATATTTATCCATCAGTATGCCCGAAAAATATTTGAGTTGCAGAACGTAGTTTTTGAACATAAACGCGTAGTGAGTTTTGTCGATTTATTGCCTTATGATGGGCGCTTCAAGTCATATCTGGTGACTTATGTGCCAATTTTTCATCCCAGCGGTGAAGTAGTTGCGCTGCAGAGCTTTGCGGTACCATCGCGATTTTTTAGTCATCAGGACTTTTTATTGGAAATGCTGGATGATAAAAAAGCTGATTTTTGTTCAAGAATTGACGAGCTAACCACGCGCGAGCAGGAAATTATGTTTCTATTGGCCAATGGTATTTCTCAAGATCAAATGGCGCAAATCTTGAATACCAGCCGCAGCACTATCGCCAATATTATCGCCAAACAGTTATGTAGCAAATTTGGAATTGCCGGTTCCAATACCAAGCGGCTGGCAAAAATAGCACTGCAGTGCGATTATCATCAAAAAATCCCACATACCTTATGTAAACCATATATTATTGTGCTGGATGAAGATCTGGCAATTAATTTGTAGCTACAATGATAATGGTCAAAATTGCAAATTAGATGGTATAGCTAACTCACTTTCAAATGATCTATTTTGATTTCACTCTTTACCTATTATTTATAGGCGGCGTCGCTCATCAATGCAGCTCATTTGATTTGAGGTTAGCTATAATAGAACTGCCAACACAATAGAGGCAGGCAGTTCTATTCTTACTATATAACTTGTATATCAATCAAGCTTCATCTTTTGGGAAGCTAGGGATACTTCAAAAGCCAGCCGTATCACCGGGGCATAAATAATTTACTAACATTTTAACTATCCGATCCTAATTGGCATATTTTTGCAATAAGTAACCGCGGGTCCAGGTTAATACCGTTACACCGTTAACTTTAGACGGTAAAACGCCGGAAAATTGGGCGCTACTATTATTGAATAAACCATTTGCTGAGCCAAAGAGGAATGAGTTC